>JAITNQ010000038.1 GCA_031290435.1 Candidatus Symbiothrix sp.
CTTTTTTGCTTGAATATAAAAAGAAAATTGTAATTTTGTAGTATTAAACAAAGATATTATGGCAACAACATTAGATAAGCAGACAAGCGACAAGGTAAGTTTCATCACTTATATTATTCCGAAATTTGCGGAAGCATATAAAATGAATGTTCAAAATGCTTATTTTTACTTGAAGAAATATGGCGGACTTGCTTTTTTAGACGAACATTGGTGGGCTTTGCATACCGACAATCCGTTTTGGGCTGTACGCGATATGTTTGAAGTTTGCCGTCAAAATGGAGGATATAGATAATGCAGGTGTATCACGGTAGTTATATGGCTATTGACACTGTTGATTTGGATTATTGTCGAGACAACAAGGATTTCGGCAAAGGTTTTTATGTAACTAAATTCAAACAACAAGCAGAGGATTGGTCAAAAATTATCGGGAAAACTCACAAAACGCAGGGTGTTGTTACTGAATTCACTTTCAATGAAAGGGCTTTTACCGATAAATCGCTGAAAGTATTGCGTTTTAGCGAATATAATGATGAATGGTTTGATTTCATTATACTGAACAGAAACACTCAAACTGCCGACCCTCAACACGATTATGATATTGTAGAAGGACCAATTGCAGATGATAAAATTACAAGAGACATTGATGATTATTTGGCAGGAACGATTACAAGAGAGAAATTTTTAACAAGCCTCAAACATCATACAGAAACGCACCAAATTTGTTTTTGTACAACTTCTGCACTTTTGTTTCTTGAGCGACCAAATTTGACAAGAATATCCAAACTTGCTCATTTTGGCGAGTCTATTGTTGAACAACTTATGCTTGACAAACAAATAGGCGAAATGCAGGCAACAGATATTTTTTACTCTTCAAATACTTTTGCCCAACTATCAGATAAAATCACCCAACTTTACGAAAAAGATTGGACGGAAATTTATAACTTATTATTAGATGAATTGACTCCCTGCTCGGCATAGATTTAAACGAAGTTTAATTAAATAGATAAAAATGCAACAGCAAATTTTACCGCAAATAATCCAACCTTTCCTTCTTTTTGTCTATTGTCCGCCTACCGGTACAGCACTACCTTTGTTACGTAAATTTAATATAGAAATAAAATATTTTTCTCCTTCATTTGTCTATTAATAGTAGAAGATATTATTTGAACTAAAAATTATTATTTATGAATATTGTATATATCGCTTTAGGGATTGTGTTTTTGTTGTGGATTTTAGGCAATTTACACAGGAAAATAAAAAGAAGGAACAAACTCATTCACATTGTTGAAAGCAACTGTACCGGATGCCAACGATGTATAAAAAGATGCCCTCATAAGGTATTGGAGGCGCTCAAAGAAGAGGGAAAAGTACGTATTGTTGTAAAAAATCCGAACAAATGTTCCGCTTGCGGAGATTGTATAGCTGTTTGCAAATTTAAGGCGCTGGAATTGGTTTCAAAACACACACCTTAATATAAAGCCTTCATAACAATGTTTGTCGGTAAAGTCACATTCCTCTTTGTCGCATAGCTTCGAAAGTGATGACAGCGGTAGAAACCGAAACATTCAAGGAGTCTATTTTTCCCCGCATCGGGATTTTTATCCGAGCATCGGCTTTTTCCATCCAAAAATCGGTAAGTCCTTCGGCTTCTGTTCCCATAATGATGGCGGAAGGTCCGGTAAAATCGGTTTCATGGTACCATTTTGCAGCCTTTAGTTCGGCGGCAAAAGTTTTAATTTGTTTTGCTTTCAGAAAAGAGGCCGTTTCCTGATTCGTTGCAACTGCAATGGGTACCGTGAAAACACAACCTACGCTTGAGCGGATGATATTGGGATTATAAATATCCGTCAGCGGGTCGCAAATAATCACAGCATCTGCGGTTGCCGCATCTGCCGTACGGAGGACGGCGCCCAGATTTCCCGGCTTTTCGACCGCTTCCAAAATAATTATGAATGGATTTTCCGGCAAATTCAGTTCGGATAAAGTATGTGATTTCGGTTTGGATAGCGCCAAAATACCATCCGAACTTTCCCTGTAAGCTAATTTTTGAAAAACAGTTTCGGAAACTTCAACTAAAATCTCCGGACAAATCGTTTGTATAATGTCCGGATAATCGGTCTTGGCAAATAAATCGGGACAAATGAATACTGTGTCCAATACATACAGACCGGCTCCGGCAAGACTCAATTCACGGGCGCCTTCGATAACAAACAGGTTCTGTTCCTTTCTTTCTTTCGATTTGGAACTTAATTTCTGAATGTTTTTTATCCGGTTGTTTTGCGTACTGGTAATTTTCTCCATGTTATCGCCTCAGGAATCTTTCGGTTTCTTTTCCTCTCTGATTTTAATCATTACAACGTATAATTGCAAAAAGGCAGAGACCAATAGAAAGACAAACCATTCGTTTCTTTCTTTGAACATCAGGAAAGAAGAAACAGGGAGCAGAATCGCTGCAATGGACTGTTGGATATTCAGTCGTTTCAGTCGTAAATTATCACCTCTATAGGGGTTGGATAAATAGGCGACCGCAAGACCTGCACCCGAAATCGCGTACACATAATATATCACTTTCCGGGGTACAATAGCATCACCGGTGATATACAAACCTGCCGAAACCAATAGCAGTATCGCGCAAAGATAAAATATACAATCCTTGAATCCGGAATACATCATTCAACAATTAAGAATAATTCCTCATCGGGTAGGGTCATATTGTACTGTTCCCGTGCAAATTTTTCCAAACCCTCATTGTCGCTCTGTATCGCATTCAGTTTTTCGAGATTGCGTTCCTTTTCAGCGGAAACGGATTCAGTTTCTTTTTCCAATTGACTGATTTGCCGGTTGTAAGAAACTATATCCAAAATAGTATTGTCCCCGATAAAAAAAGATACGATAACGAAAACAATTACGGTCACCCCGTATTTATTCACTTTTCGACTGTATCTTTTAATGAAATCAATTACATTTCTCATAAAAAACATTTGGTGCAAAGGTAATAAAAATTGAAGAAAATGATTACCTTTGTATAAAATATTTTTGAATGGATAATTATATTGTTTCAGCGAGGAAATATCGTCCGGCTACTTTTCATACGGTAGTGGGGCAAAGTGCATTGACCGTTACTTTGAAAAATGCTATTGCCAATAAGAAGTTGGCGCATGCCTACTTGTTTTGCGGACCAAGAGGCGTAGGGAAAACAACTTGTGCACGTATTTTTGCCAAAACCATCAATTGTTTGTATCCGACTTCCGATGGAGAAGCCTGCAACGAATGTGAGTCTTGTCGCTCATTTGATGAAAACCGTTCATTGAATATTCACGAATTGGATGCGGCCTCGAACAATTCGGTCGATGATATTCGGATTTTAACCGAACAAGTGCGTATTCCTCCTCAATTGGGAAAATACAAGGTCTATATTATTGATGAAGTACACATGCTTTCCACACAGGCTTTCAACGCTTTCCTGAAAACCTTGGAAGAGCCTCCGCATCATGCTGTTTTTATCTTGGCAACGACCGAGAAACATAAAATTTTGGCTACCATACTTTCGCGCTGCCAAATATATGATTTCAACCGTATAAACATCAATGACATAGTCGATTATCTGCAATATGTCGCTACGCAGGAAAAAGTAAACGCCGAGCGGGAAGCGCTGAATGTCATTGCACAAAAAGCCGATGGAGGTATGCGCGATGCCTTGTCTATTTTTGATCAGGTCGTTAGTTTCTCCCAAGGAAATCTGACCTATAAAACGGTGATAGATAATCTCAATGTTTTGGATTATGATTATTATTTCCGCTTGACGGATGCAGCCCAATCCAATCAAGTCAATCGTAATCTGTTGTTATTGAATGAAATTTTAAGTAAGGGTTTTGACGGGCAACAAATTCTTAGCGGTTTGGCGCTTTTTTTGCGGGATTTGCTGGTTTGCAAAGACTCGCAAACAATCGTCTTATTTGAGATGGGAGAAGCGGTCAAAGCTAAATATCTTGAGTTGACTGCCCGTTGCGACATAAAATTTTTATACAAAGCCATTGAACTGACAAACGAAACGGATTTGAATTATCGATTCAGTAGAAATAAGCGGCTTGCCATTGAGTTGCTTTTGATACGTCTTTGTCAATTGAATACTCCCCAAGTGGAGGATGATAAAAAAAAAAACTGATTGAACCGATTACCGGAGCTGTTGCTGCACCTCAAAGTAAAAATCAAGAAAATAAAAATCAGGAGATACCGGTAAATAATCCTGTGCCGGTAGTGGAAAAAGCATCCCCAAAATCGGAATTAGCAGGGAAATCGGTTATGCGCTATGGTCTGAAAGATTCAAATACCCCCGGTTCTATCAGTGAAAAAAATAAAGGCTTACCGGAAGATAAGCCTGTTCTGAATGCCGATTTTACCAAAGAAGCATTGTGCGAAGCATGGATAAAATACGCCGACGCCATTGATAACGTACATTTAAAAAGTACCATGCACTATGTTCAGCCGGAACTAAAAGAAAACCATCTCGTGGAGATTGCCGTGCTAAATCCGGAACAAGACCATTTGTTTAAAGAGCAAGGAAATGAAATAAAAAATTTCCTTTCCGAACAACTCAAAAACAATCAAATCGTATTGACTATAAAAATCAAAGAAAACGATTCGGATACATTGCCTTTTACAGACAAGGAAAAGTACCGGTATATGGCGGATAAGAACCCTAATCTCAACAAATTAACAAAAGAATTTAATCTACGATTAGACTAAAACTTTATTCAATGCGCCGACTTTCAGAAGGCATTTCTCTATTTTATGCATGGCAAAATCCAACTGTTCGAAAGTGTGAGTGGCCATCAGAGAGAAACGAATCAAAGTGTCGGTTGATGAGACAGCGGGCGCTACTACCGGATTTACAAATATCCCTTGTTCGAATAATTCTTTGGTAACCCAGAAAGTTTTATCATTGTCTCTTATAAATAAAGGTATAATAGGTGTAGCGGTATGTCCGATTTCGCAGCCCATTTCGCGGAAGCCTTTCAAGGCATAATCCGTCAATTTCCACAGGTGTTCAATTCTTTCCGGTTCGCTCACCATAATATCGAATGCGGCGCTGGCGGCAGCGGTTGCAGCCGGCGTATTGCTGGCGCTAAACATATAAGAGCGGGCATTGTGTCGTAAATAATTGATTATGGTATCAGTAGATGCAATAAAACCGCCAATGGAGGCCAAAGACTTACTAAACGTACCCATTACCAAGTCAATATCCGGCAAGAGATTGAAATAATCGCATACACCTCTGCCTTGGCGGCCGAGAATACCCAATCCATGCGCTTCGTCTACCATTATATTGGCGTTATATTCTTTCGCTAACCGCACAATTTCAGGTAGATTGACAATATCGCCTTCCATACTGAAAACGCCGTCTACCACAATTAATTTAATTCTTTCCGGATCGCATTTTTGCAATTGCAATTCCAGCGAATGCATATTATTGTGCCTGAACTTGAATTTTTGTGAGAAAGACAAGCGATGACCTTCAATAATAGATGCATGGTCTAATTCATCCCAAAGAATATAATCTTCACGGCCTGTAAGGCAGGAAACGACTCCTAAATTGACCTGGAAACCGGTTGAAAAAATAATAGCATCTTCTTTTCCCAAAAAGTTGGCCAATTTCTTTTCCAACTCAAGATGTATATCTAATGTCCCATTCAGAAAGCGGCTTCCCGCCATTCCGGTTCCATATTTTTTTGTTGCTGCGATAGCAGCTTCTTTCACCTTAGGGTGATTCGTTAATCCTAAATAGGCATTAGAACCAAACATCAGCACTTTTTTCCCATTGATAACTACTTCAGTGTCCTGATCGCTTTCAATAACCCTGAAATATGGGTACAAGCCCATGGCTTTAGCCTTTTGAGGAGCATCGTATTTACTCAGTTTTTCAACAAGTAGGTTCATAAATTAATACATGAACAAATTAATAATAATTTCAAAATATCTCATTATTACTGCTTTACTTATCTTTTTCAAGAGTGTTGAGCAGAAAGCAGGCTGCAAAGATAAGCATATTTTCCAAACAACGGTCTTTTTTAACAAAAAAGGTTCGGATTTATTTTGTTAAATATTTTTTTCAGTAAAAAGTAAAAAAAATTTAGATATGTTGCATAACGTAAAAAATAAATGTATATCTTTGCACCGAATTTCCATGTGGAAATGAGAGTATATTACAATAAACGTTTTAATTATCAAAAAAATGAGAAAGTTAGTTTTATTTGCAGCATTTGTTGCTTTGGTTGGTTTCAGTGCATGTTCTAACAAAGCAAAAGAAGAAGCTCCGGAAGCTCCGGTAGAACAAGTTGTAGAAGAAATAGTAGTAGAAGAAACAGTTGCTCCTGAAGTAACGGATTCTGCTGCTACTGCTCCGGCGGAAGAAGCTCCTGTTCAGTAAGCGTAATGAACAAAAATCGAAAAAAAGCTGTCCTTTTTGGGCAGCTTTTTTTGTTTGTTTAAAAAAAGTTCGTATCTTTGCAGGCCGAATATTATCCGAAAAATGTAAGTATTTGATTTTGACCTTTTTATTCCAAATATTTTTATAGTCAAAAAGGAAATGAATCAAAAGGATAGATTATTAACAAATAAAAATTTAAGCAGTGGATACTTTAAGTTATAAGACCATTTCTGCAAATAGTGCAACAGTTAACAAAGAATGGGTGGTTGTCGATGCAAACGGACAGCATTTGGGCCGTATTGCTTCGAAAGTAGCAAAACTTCTGAGGGGGAAGTATAAACCCAATTTTACCCCTCACGTGGATTGCGGTGATAATGTAATCATTATCAATGCGGAGAAAGTTGTCTTAACCGGCAACAAATGGACCGATCGCATTTATCTTTCTTATACGGGCTATCCCGGAGGTCAAAGAGAAAATACGCCTGCCGGTCTGATGAAAAAAAGTAGTGAACGTTTATTCAGAAAAGTGGTGAAAGGGATGCTCCCCAAGAATCGATTAGGTGCAAAACTTCTTACCAATTTGTATGTGTATGATGGGCAAGCGCACAAACATGCAGCGCAACAGCCGAAATCAGTTGATATTAATTCACTTAAATAATTACAATGGAAGTAATAAATGCATTAGGAAGACGTAAAGCGGCTATCGCACGTGTTTACGTTAAAGAAGGTTCGGGAAAAATTCTGATCAACAAGCGTGATCTTGAGGCCTATTTCCCTTCTTCCCTGCTTCAGTATGTGGTAAAACAACCCCTGAATAAATTAGGTGTTGCGGAACAGTACGACATTACGGTTAATTTGCAAGGAGGCGGCTACAAAGGTCAATCGGAAGCTGCGCGTTTGGGTATTGCCCGCGCTTTGGTGAAAATCAATCCGGAAGACAAATCCAGCTTGAGGGCAGAAGGTTTCATGACCCGCGACCCGCGCGAAGTGGAAAGGAAAAAACCGGGAAGACCCAAAGCAAGAAAGAGATTCCAATTCTCGAAGCGCTAATTTTTAAACTAAAAACTAAAAACTAAAAAGTTTGGCGACTTGGGTTGGATTAACTTTTGGTTCACAGTTATTAGTTATTAACTTTTAATCGTTTAGTATCTAAACCGTTTAGGACTTGTTCTGCAAGATGATTGTCGAATGACTACTTAGCGGTTGATTAAACAAAGAATGTAAACAAATTTAAAAAATTAATCATGTCAAGAGTAAATTTTGATCAATTATTAGAGGCCGGTTCACATTTCGGACATTTGAAAAGAAAGTGGAACCCGGCAATGGCTCCTTATATTTTTATGGAACGTAACGGTATCCATATTATAGACCTGCACAAAACGGTCGTTAAGGTTGATGAAGCAGCTGCTGCATTGAAGCAAATTGCTAAATCAGGTAAAAAAATATTGTTTGTAGCTACCAAGAAGCAAGCAAAGCAAATCGTTGCGGATAAAGCGACTTCCGTTGACATGCCTTATGTCACCGAACGTTGGCCGGGAGGAATGTTGACAAACTTCCCTACTATCCGTAAAGCTGTAAAGAAAATGACAACTATCGATAAAATGGCCAAAGATGGGACATTCGATCAGTTATCAAAAAGAGAAAAATTGCAAATTACACGTCAACGCGCCAAATTGGAAAAAAACTTGGGTTCTATCGCAGATTTGAACCGTTTGCCGTCGGCATTGTTTGTCGTAGACGTAATGAAAGAACATATTGCAGTGGCAGAAGCCAATCGATTGAGCATTCCTGTTTTTGCAATGGTGGATACAAATTCCAATCCTACTGATATTGATTTTGTAATTCCGGCAAATGATGATGCAACCAAATCGATTGAAGTGATTATGGATGCGCTTTGCGTTGCCATCACGGAAGGTTTGGATGAGCGCACTGTCGAAAAATTAGACGCACCTTCTTCTGCTGAAGTAGAGGAACAACCTGTGGCACGCAGGGAAAGGAGAGCGAAAGCAGTGAAAAAAAGCGTTATTGCGAAAGACGATGGAGATGCGCTTAATGCAAATATTGCAAGCAAATTTGTAAAAGAAGAAGATTAATTAAAATAGTAGAATTATGGCAGTTACAATGGCAGATATTACGCATTTGCGTAAAATGACCGGTGCAGGTATGATGGACTGTAAAAATGCACTTACTGAAGCTGAAAGCGATTTCGATAAAGCAATAGAAATAATCCGCAAAAAAGGACAGGCTGTAGCCGCAAAACGCGAAGACAGAGAAGCATCCGAAGGTTGTGTCTTAGCTGCAACCAACGGCGATTTCGCTGCGATTGTTGCAGTGAAATGTGAAACCGATTTTGTAGCGAAAGGTCCTGATTTTATCGGATTGACTAAAAATATATTGAATGTGGCGCTGGAAAAGAAACCGGCTACAATCGAAGAATTGCTGGCGACATTAATCAATGGACGACCTGTTTCGGAATTGATCACAGATCGTATTGGTGTTACCGGGGAAAAAATGGAATTAGGCGCTTATCAACACTTGACGGCTCCTACTACCGTTGCTTATATCCATCCGGGAAATAAACTGGCTACAATAGCCGGATTCAATCTGAAAGACCTTGATACGCAAGTTGCAAAGGACGTAGCTATGCAGATTGCAGCTATGAATCCGGTGAGCGTTGATACGGATACGGTTCCTCAGGAAGTTGTTGCGCGGGAAAAGAAAATCGCCCGTGAAAAAGCAATTGAACAGGGGAAACCTGAAAGTATTTTAGACCGGATTGCAGAAGGCGCTCTGACAAAGTATTACAAAGAATATACTTTGTTATCACAAGATTTTGTGAAAGATTCCAAGATAACCATCAGCGAATATCTAAAAAAACAAAATAAGGATTTAACGGTTACCTCATTCAATAGAGTTAATTTGAATGTAGAATAAAAATTTTTTCCTTTTCTTTTTTTGAGGCTGCTTCCTTAGGAAGTAGCCTTTTTTGTGTAAAATCTTAACAAATAGCAAAAGAAAATACTTTAAACGAAAAAACCGTAGCTAATTCCGACCAATTAAATGGAATATAATATATGTTTGTTAAATTATGACATATAGAAGTTCTATTTTAATCACTTGTGTATTTTTTTTGTTTTATAAAATAGAAATTGTGACTATTATCATTAAAAAAAAATAAGACAAAGGAAATATTGTGTTATTTAGAAAAATATATATTGTAATGTTATGATTTTGACAAAGATAGCATTGCCTATTTGCATTATTTATGTGCTTAAAAGAGTAATTTTGCAGTGTCTAAGAGGTTATATCTAATTCTCTAAGCAAAATAAAATAACAAAAAGATTATTAATACAAATAAGCACTCTAGTAACAAAATGGTGAATAAACAACTAAACGAATTATTAATTGCAACAATTTTTAAAAACATTCCTCGAAGTATGAAGACGGTTAATTATTTAACGGATACTTTGGGAATCAGTAGAGAATCCGCCTATAGAAGGATGAGAAGTGAGAAATATTTTTCCTTTGATGAAATCGCCGAATTATCGCTTAAATTAGATTTTTCCGTAGATGAAATAATCAGAGGGAATGTAGAAGAACAAATTTTTTCTGAATTACAAATATCCATGTTGTCAAGTCCGGAAGATAATTTCCGGACAATGATTAAGGATTATCACAAATGGATAGAGGAAATCAGTCAAGTTAAAAATTCGGTAATAATCTCCGTGAATAGCTTTGACTCAATATTTGTGACTCAATTTGAGGCTTTGTCCAGATTTCTTTATTTCAGATGGATGCATCGATCGCATAAGACGACGATTAATAGTAGTTTTTCAGATATTGTTTTTCCACCTGAAATGGTCGAAATTCAGAAAAAGTTTATGTCTCGGGTCAGTCAAATCAATGAAATAACGGTTATCCTAAACCGGGATGTATTGTTAAACTTAATCAGAGAAATTCAATATTATTATAATCGTAAACTTATTTCGGAACAAGAAGTTAAACTTCTACAGAATGATTTGACGGCATATGTAAACCTTTTTGAAAAGATGATGCAGAAAGGAATGAATGAAGCCGGTCCTACATACTATTTTTATCTTTCTCTCTTGGAGATAGAATCGAATAGTATTTGTGCTAAATATAACGGGAAAATTGTGTCTCAATATTGGATTTCTGCAGTGAAATCAGCCATAATTACAGACCAGAATATTTGCCGGATGCAACAACAATGGCTTGAATCACTGAAAAAATATTCTGTTTTGATTACGCAATCGAATGAGATATTACAAGCAGTATTTTTGAATAAGCAACGAGAATATATCGAAAACATAACAAATGATTTATTATATATATGAATAATTTTAGAAAATTAATTATTGAAAAACTTTTAGAAAGAATTCCACCTCACATTAAACCGATTGACTACTTGATGGAAGTTCTTGATATCAGTAAAGAGTCTATGTATCGTAGACTTAGAGGCGATATTTCTTTCACATTGGAAGAAATGACCAAATTATCAATTGAATTGAAATTTTCTTTAGATGAATTGATAGAAACGGGTAAAGAAACCCATATCTTTTTTAATTTATCTTCAATGCCGGTCGAAAATCCTTCCGATGTTTTCCTGATAATGCTTCGCCAACATTATCAATGCATACAGGATATTATCAATGGAGAAAATACGGAGTCGTTAATTACGGTAAATAGTATTCAGCCGATATTTACTGTGTTTTTTGACAATTTATTCCGCTTTCAATATTATCGTTGGATGCACCAAAATCAAGATGCATCACTGAAATACCATTATTCCGATATTGAAGTTCCGAAAGAAATTGCTTCTTTACAGCAACAATTGAAAAGCGTTTCCCGGAAAGTAACAAATCTGACTTTCATTTTCAACTCGAATATTATTGAAAACTTAATTCAGGAAATTCATTATTATTATAAGCGAAGACTGATAGACGAAGAAACGTTCCATGTTCTCAAAGGAGAAGTATCAGACTTTGTGGATATGGTAGAGGAAATCGCAAGAACGGGTAATTTAGACCCGGGAACAAAAATTAATTTGTATTTGTCCCTCTTTAACGTTGAAACGAACAGTTACTATCACAAGTATGATAATAAATTTGCCTCTTACTTCTTTTTGTATTCCATTGAATCAATTGTAACTGCTGATTCTCGTATTTGTGCTAAGCATAGAAAAAAACTATATTCCCTGAAAAAATACTCATCACTGATTACACAATCCAATGAGATTCTTCAGGCAAAATATTTTGCTCAGCAACGTGCTTATATTGAGAATCTTACTAATGGTCTCCAAAATTTTTATAAGCTATAGGCGACGATTCTTGCTATCAATTCAACTAATAATGATACAGTTCATTGGTTATATCCTCAATAAATTCTTTTTGTTTTGCAATGAATTCCGCTTGAAGTATTTCATTCGACAATGTGATTAAAACTGAAAACTTTTTTAATGACTCTGTCCATTTTTTTTGCATATAACAAATTTCCTGGTTATAAATCGCTATTACATTAACAGGATATAACCAATAGAGTGAAGCAATATTATTGTCTGAAGTAGAACAATTTGTGTTGGTTTCAACATCTAATAGAGAAAGATAATAATTGCAGGTGGATCCGTAATCGTTCGTTCCCCTTTGCATCATTATTTCTATCTTTTTTAGCAGGCTTATCAACTCTTCTTTCAATACCAATACGTCTTCTTCTGTTATGAGTTTTCGGTTATAGTAATATTGAATCTCCCTGACAGTTGTTAAAAATATTTCGCGGTCAATAATTAAATTGAGGTTATTAAGATTCTTTTTTTGGACTATGAACTTTTTACGCAGTTCCATAATATTGTATGGAACAACCGTGTCGGAAAAAAGATGATTCAACGACACATTGCTGGTTTGGTGTATCCAATTGTAATAGTATAGTTTAAAAAGAGAATCAAACTCGATAAACATCACAAGGCTGATCCGGTTTAACGAAGCCATAACCTCTACATTAGGCGATGAAGTAATAATCTCCATATACTTGTAATACTCTTCCAGCATACTGAGAAAACTTTCATCTGCTCTGGACGAACTATTAACTTGTAAATCGAAAAATACGCGTTCTTCCATATTTTTCCCTATAATTTCATCAACGGAAAAGCCTAATTTAAGCGACAATTCAGAGATTTCATCAAAAGTGAAAGGGATTTCTCCCCTCATTCTCCGATAGGCAGACTCTTTACCGATATTCAGAACAGTCATCAAATATTCAACCGGCTTAATATTATCGGATATTTTTTCCGAAATATTTGCCATTATCAGTTCAATTTGTTTTTCAGTCATAATTATTAAGTTATTTAAAACCACAATGAAAATAATCGCAAATGTAGATAAAAAAAATGGAAATACCATGAAAATATAACAATATTTGCCATTTATTTTATTTCGTAGAAGAATTATTCCTTAAATTAAGGCCTTGTTTTAATGAGTTTCAAAATATGACACAATAAAATGAAGCCATATATCGGTCTGTCTGTGGAATGTAAAAAACGTAAAATTTTATATCTTGACTTATTTTTCCCGCATCTTATCTTCAAAAGCAGATAAGGCTGCTTTTGCACCTTCTCCCATAGAAATAATGATTTGTTTATAGGGAACTGTTGTAACATCTCCGGCGGCATAAATACCCGGTTGATTGGTGCGACAATGTGCATCAATTTCTATTTCACCGAAACGATTGGTCAAAACGATTTCTTTAAATGCCGCGCTATTAGCCGTTAAACCGATTTGAACAAAAATGCCGTCCAATTCGACGGTGCGTTCTTCTTCCGTAGTGCGGTTTTTTACACGGATAGCCGTCACTTTCTCTCCATTCCCGATAACTTCTGTTGTTTGAGATGATACGAATATTTCTACATTGGGTAGCGATTTCACTTTTTCCTGTAATACCAAGTCGGCTTTCAGTTCGTCCAAAAACTCAAAAACGGTGATTTTGGTGCAAATACCCGCTAAGTCAATGGCTGCTTCTATTCCGGAATTTCCGCCTCCTACTACGGCAACATGTTTTCCTTTGTAGAAAGGGCCGTCGCAATGGGGGCAAAAAGCAACGCCCCGGCCAATGTATCCCGATTCTCCGGGAACATTCAGTCTGCGCCAACTTGCACCTGTGGCGATGATAACAGCCGGCGTTACCAATTTTTCTCCTCCGGCAACCCAAACAACCTTTGTTTTGCCTTCTGTTTCTATTTTTTCTACACGTCTATGCTCCAATATATCAATCGGATAGACTTGAATATGCGCTTTCAGGTTGGCGGCTAATTCTTCGCCGGTTGTATAGGGTACGGAAACCAAGTTTTCGATACCTACGGTTTCTTTCACCTGTCCGCCTATCCTTTCGGCCAGCAAAGCGACTTGCAAACCTTTGCGAGCGGAATAGATGGCCGCCGAACTGCCGGCAGGTCCACCCCCAATTACGACAAGGTCGTATTTTTTTACGGCTATTTCCGTTTTTACCTCATTTACACCGTAGTGCGCTTCCAATTTATCCAACAATTCTCCGAAACCGGCTTTGCCTACATGCAGCAAAGCGCCGTCGGCAAAAACGGACGGAACCGCTTGTATCTTCAATGCATCCGCCTCTTCCTGATAAATCGCCCCGTCCACCATTTCATGGCTGATGTTTTTGTTCAACAACGCCATCAGGTTGAGCGCTTGTACCACATCCGGACAATTGGTACAGGTGAGGGAAACGTATGTCGTCAGGTGAATGTTGCCCTTCAAGGCTTTGACCCGGTTGCAAATAACTTCATCCGGAATATTTTTACCTTTACCGTCGCTGTTCAATATGGCTAATAACAAAGAGGTAAATTCATGACCATTGGGAATGCCCCGAAATCTGATTCCGGTAGCTTCTCCATTCTTTAATAAGGAAAAAGCCAACTGATTACCTTCCTTTACCTGACAGGTAATTTTTGCTGAAGCAGCGGCGACTTCTTCCAATAATGTTACTAAATCTTCCCGGTTTTCGTGTTGTGACGGAACCGTAATGTCTAAAATATAAGCAGCCTCTAAATTGGAGAAGATGCTTTGCAATTGCTGTTTGAAATTTTCGTCTAACATAATATTCTTTTTTTTACAAAGATAGTTGTAATTTTTATATAATTAATATTGATAATTTTTATATTTATATAGATGGTGTCTGTCTGTATAGTTGAAATATAGATTTAGTTACAAAAAAAGGTGAGACTTTCAATCGCCCCACCTTTTTCCAACCATTCAAATTAAATTATAGTATTTACAACTTACCTACCAAATCAATACTTGGTTTCAGCGTAATATCACCTTTCTTCCATTTTGCAGGACAAACTTCGTTGGGATGGCTGGCTACGAATTGAGCGGCTTCTACTTTCCGTAGCAGTTCTTCCGCGTTGCGTCCGATTCCGTTGTCGTGGATTTCCGCGATTTTGATTTGTCCTTCCGGATTTACAAGGAAAGTGCCGCGATAAGCCAAACCGTCCGATTCAATCAATACGCCGAATGCACGACTCAAAGCGCCGGTATGATCGGCCAACATCGGATACTTGATTTTGCGAATTGTTTCGGAAGCATCGTGCCAAGCTTTGTGTACAAAATGAGAATCCGTACTTACGGAATAAATTTCTACACCTAATTCTTGGAATTTTGCATACTTGTCTGCCATATCGGACAATTCGGTCGGACAAACAAAGGTAAAATCGGCCGGATAGAAAAAGAAAATTGCCCATTTTCCTTTTACATCGTTGCTACTTACTGTTTTAAACTCGCCATTGTGGTATGCCTGTAATTTAAATTCAGGCAACTGAGAATTAATAACTGGTTCCATAAATTTTTATTATTAAAAGTGAATTATATATTTATTTATATTTTTCTGCAAATTTAGCGGTAATATTGATATAAATCAAACTGATATTATCTATCTTTGCATAGGAAAAATTTATATTATGAACATACAACAATTGGAATATGTAATTGCTGTCGATAATTTCCGGCATTTTGCCAGAGCGGCAGAGGTGTGCTTTGTCACACAACCTACACTGAGTATGATGATTCAGAAATTGGAGGAAGAATTGGATGTAAAGATATTTGACCGGACTAAACATCCTGTGGAACCTACGGCTATCGGCAAACAGATTATTGAACAAGCGCATATTTCGCTGAAACATTTCAAACAAATTAAAGAAATTGTTGAAAATGAGCAGAATATCGTAAAGGGTAGTTTCAAATTAGGCATTATTCCGACCATTGCTTCGTATTTGGTTCCCATCTTGCTTCAAAAACACCATGCCGATAATAACGAAATAGAATTGACGCTGAAAGAAACGACGACCCATAACATGATCAACGATATCTTGAAAGGGACTTTAAACGGTGGTATTTTGGCCGGGCCGTTGCATTATCCCGGACTATCCGAATATCCGCTCTATTATGAAAAATTCTATGCGTATGTTTCTCCTCAGGATGAATCTTATCGAGAAAAAGAAATTGATTTGGACAAGATAGATATCACGGATGTTTGGTTATTGGAAAACGAACACTGTCTGAGAGGTCAAATAGAGCGTTTGTGCCAGTTGAAGAAAAAATCCACTACTGCCGATACCTCTTTTGTCCGCTATGAATCAGGCAGTATTGATACGCTAATCAATGTAGTGGACTACAATCCCGGCATCACCATTATTCCGGAGATGCACGCGATGGGCTTGAGCGAGGAAAAACAGGAAAACTTACGTCCTTTCAAAAACAGGTCGGCGGTCAGGGAAGTAAGTTTGGTGGTCAGCAACGAATATGTTCGCAAAACCATGTTGAACAAAATTCTGGATATCATCAAAGATTCTGTACCTAAATCCATGCAGAATCCGGAATTAAAGGCATATGTCGTTGATTTATAATATCCCGAAAATAGACCTGAAATCTTCGCCGTTTTTAGCCAAATAAGTCCGCATACCCAATTTTTTCCCCATTTCGATATTGGCTGAGCCATCATCGATAAACAAGGTCTCGGAAAGAATCATTCCGGAATCTTTTGCCATAAAACGGAAAATTTCAGGGGCGGGCTTGGTGTATCCTATTTCGTAAGAGGTATAAATTTTATCGAAAAATGCATCAATACTTTTACCTTGCGGAGAAAAGGTGGGCGAACGCGCCCAGTCCATAATTACCGGATTGGTATTGCTTAACAGATAAACCCGGTATTTCCGCTTCAATGTTTCCAACATTTCCAATTTGTAGAGCGGTATCTCTTTCAGAAAACCCAACCAAGCATGGTCGATTACTTCACTTGCAATATACCGTCCGGCTTCTTTGCGTACCGCCTCATAAAATTCTTCTTTCGTTATTTTGCCTTCCTCCAATGCTAAAAAAATACCTTTTTGATGATAAGCATCCAGCAATTCCTCTGCATTGGCTAAACCGGCTGTTGTAAAACGTCTTACAGCTTCATCTCTTTCCAAAGTGACGATTACGCCGCCCAAATCGAAAACGATATTTTTAATGCCTTCCAAGTAGTTATTATGCATGATAAACAAATATTATCCCGCAAAGATAGCTTTTTTCAACAGATTATTATAACTTTACACGGTGAAAATATAATTTTAAAAAATAGCCTCATGTTTGAAAAAGAAATTTATAAAAAGAGAAGAGAACTCTTGAAAAAATCCGTGAATTCCGGTATCGTGCTGTTGTTGGGGAATGGCGAAGCTGCCCTCAACTATGCCGATAATGCCTATGCTTTCAGGCAGGACAGTTCGTTTATCTACTACATAGGCCTCAACACGCCCGGTCTGGCTTATGTATTGGATATTGACAATGATAAAGAATATTTGCTGGGTGATGAATTAACCATTGATGATATTATCTGGATGGGAAATCTTCCATCGCTGAAAGAAAGAGCGACAGCAGTGGGGATAGAAACGGTTTTGCCCTATTCCCGCCTCTCTGACTTTGTTTCTAAAAATAAACCGGTGCACTATTTGAAACCCTACCGGCATCTTAACACCTTGCTATTATGTGATTTGTTGGATAAAAAAGCCAATGAAATAATCTCCGGGTTTTCAGTCGAACTGACGAAAGCGATAATCAAGATGCGTTTGATAAAATCGACTGAAGAACTGAAAGCCTTGGAAGACGCCGGAAAAACCGGTTATGCCATGCACATTGTCGCCATGAAAATGTGCCAACCGGGGGTGTCCGAACAGGAAATTGCCGGGGTCATCGAAGGCTTGGCTATCTCTAAAGGAACCCGTGTTTCTTTCCCGACTATTTTGTCGATGAACGGTCAGACTTTGCACAACCACGACCACAGCGGCATCTTAGAACCCGGACGTCTGATGCTCTGCGATGCAGGATCTGAAAATAGCCATCATTATGCCTCTGATTTTACACGGACAACAGCTGTGGGTGGCGCCTATTCCCAAAAGCAAAAAGACATCCACAACATCGTACTGAAAGCGCTGAACGATTCTATTGCGTTGGCAAAACCGAGCGTGACTTACAAAAGCATACACCGCAACGCTTACAAGATTATTTTTGAAGGGCTGCGCAATTTGGGACTGATGAAAGGCGATACCGAAGCGGCCTTGCATGCCGGAGCGCCGGCTTTGTTTATGCCGCATGGATTAGGACATGCCATGGGTTTAGACGTCCATGATATGGAAAATCTCGGCGAAACATGGGTAGGCTATGACGATGAAGTTGTAAGGGATACGATGTTCGGATACAAAAGCCTGCGTTTCGGTAAAAGATTGGAACCCGGCCATGTACTTACGGTTGAACCGGGTATTTATTTCATTCCGCAATTGATTGAAAAATGGAAAGCGGAAAGCATAAACACCGCTTTTATCAATTTTGAGAAACTGAAAGATTATTACGGTTTTGGCGGCATCCGTTTGGAAGACGACATTGTGATTACGCCGGAGGGAAGTTGCTTGGTTTACGAAAAACGGCTACCGGTAACAACGGAGGAGATTGAAAAAGCCGTGAAGGATTGATGCTAACCTCAGTCGTAATTTTATCTTCCGATTTTAGCGGATTGTAAAAAATTTCAAATATATTTTGCTAAAATAGCACCTCTTTAATATAGATGCTATTGATTTTTTGTATAATTTTGCAGCCGGTTAGAATAATTATATAAAATGTCTGATAATAAAATAGAAGTAACAGTTGCAGGAGAGGGACATATCAGATTTGTGCCTACGATATTGCAAACCATCGAAGATGCGGCTAAAGTACGTGGAACAGGTATTGCCAAACGTACTCACGAATATGTGGAGCAGAAAATGCGGGAAGGAAAAGCGATAATTGCATTGGTAGATGGCGAATTTGCAGGCTTTTGCTATATCGAAAGTTGGGGAAATAAACAGTATGTGGCCAATTCGGGCTTGATAGTTGTCGAAAGATTCAGGGGACATGGTTTAGCTCGCCGAATCAAAGAAAAATCTTTCGAGTTGTCGCGAGAAAAGTTTCCGAACGCCAAACTTTTCGGACTGACTTCCGGCGCCGCGGTAATGAAAATTAATACGGCCTTGGGGTATGTACCGGTCACTTTTGCCGAACTGACGGACGACGAAGCATTTTGGCGGGGATGCCAGGGTTGTGTCAATTACGATATTTTGCAACGTACCGAACGTCGGTACTGCATTTGTACGGCTATGTTGTATGATCAGAATAAACACAAATAAACAGCTAAAAAAATGAAGAAGGAAAAAGTAGTTTTAGCATTCAGCGGTGGATTGGATACCTCTTTCTGCGCCATGTATCTGTCTCAAGAAAAAGGTTATGAAGTTTACACCGCTTTGGCAAATACGGGCGGCTTCAGTGAAGACGACCTGAAGCGGATAGAAGAACGCGCTTATAAATTGGGCGCGAAAAAACACCTCAGTCTTGATATAACCAAAGAATATTACGAAAAAAGCATCCAATACATGATTTTCGGAAATATCTTGCGCAATGGTACTTATCCTATATCCGTCAGTTCCGAACGTATCTTTCAGGCGATAGCCATCATCAACTATGCCAAGGAGATCGGTGCGGATTATGTGGCGCATGGGAGCACAGGAGCCGGAAACGACCAGGTTCGTTTCGATCTCACTTTCGATGTCTTGGCGCCTGAAATCGGGATTATTACGCCGACTCGCGATATGACGCTTACCCGTGAATATGAAATCAACTATTTGAAGGAACACGGTTACGAAGCTGATTTTACCAAAATGGAATATTCCATCAATAAAGGACTTTGGGGAACCAGCATCGGCGGTAAAGAAACCCTGAAATCAGAACAGACTTTGCCTGAATCTGCTTATCCTTCTCAATTACAGGAATATGGAGAAGAAACGCTGACCATTTCTTTCACTGATGGCGAAATTTCGGCGGTCAACGGAAAAGCGTATTCCGACAAGGTGAAAGCGATTCAAGAAATCGAACGAATCGGTTCGCGTTATGCCATCGGACGTGACATGCACATTGGCGATACGATTATCGGTATCAAAGGACGTGTCGGCTTTGAAGCCGCTGCTCCCTTGTTGATTATCAACGGACACAAAATGCTGGAAAAACATACGCTGAGTAAATGGCAACAGTATTGGAAAGACCAGGTAGGCAACTGGTACGGCATGTTCCTGCATGAAGCGCAATACCTCGAACCGGTAATGCGCGACATCGAAGCTTTTCTACAGAGTTCACAACGCAATGTGACCGGAACGGTGATTATCTGTTTGCGTCCCTATCATTATACGCTGGTTGGCGTGGAAAGCGATTATGATCTGATGAAAACAGACTTTGGTGAATATGGCGAAATAAACAAGGCATGGACGCCTGAAGACGCCAAAGGGTTTACGAAAATTACCGCTATACCGACAAAAATCTATCATGCTGTGCAAAAAAAGAATGAGAAATAAATGACTTGTATTGTAGATGTGCTGATAAAATCGTCAAT
>JAITNQ010000054.1 GCA_031290435.1 Candidatus Symbiothrix sp.
ACTGCAACAGAAATGCTTTGAGTAGTTCGGCGCTTTCGGCATCAAAGCCGAGAAATTCGCCATCGTTGGTTCCATCGCCTGTCGGGTTAAGCCAAATGCCATGTCCGTAGGCTTGGCAAACGGCTAACATGGATTGTCCGGTGGGTCCACCCGTGCCGCAAGCTACGGAGCAACTGCCTGTGAGAACCGAGTTTGGAGTTAAACTCCAAGTACAATGGCGGTCTTTAAACCAGCCGGTGTAAGTTACAATGTCGTGCCCTTCCGTACTACTTGCCGTTTGGGTACTTTTGACATTGCTTGCAGTATAAAGTGCAGCAATGCTGAAACTGAAATTACCTGTTTGGGGTATGCTCAGGTTTGTGATATTTACTTTGGTCAATCCTTCTAAGGGATTGCCGTGTTGATGCCCTTCGTGGGCAAACACAACGCTGCTTAACAGCGCAAATAATATAATGTTATATATGCGTTTCATATTTTTAAAAATTAAATGTTTATAATAATAGAGATATAGGCGAAGTTGCCGCGTTTTTCCGAAGCAGCCTCGCGAAACCGAAATAATTTATTTAAATGAAACGCTGTGGAGGAGGAACGGTTATATCCAAACTTATGTTTGGAAGGTGAATATCCCGAAAAAAGGATAACTGTATTTCAATGAATGGAATAGGTTCCTGTAAAATGGTTTTCTTAACATCAAAGTCATCTATTCCTTTGTTATTGACTTGCTTTTTTTCGGTCGGGTTAGCGGACTGATTGTCTGCTTCGTTTACCAAGCCAATTTGCTTTTCGAGAAAGCATTTGCCTTGACAACAGTTGTTTGCCTCATTTTTTTTGACACACAAGTTTTCGGCAATATAATTTTTGAATAAATTATATTCAATATATGGGACTTGGTATTTCGCAATGTTCAATACCATTATTCCCAATAATATCGCCGTATAAAATCTTGTATGTTTCATTTTTTTATTCTATCGTTAAAATCTAATGAAATACATCGCCAACCACGTGAATGCTCTTTGTTACATTGTCTGCCGGGTTGTATTCGTCATTTCCGCTTTGCGAAGCAGTAATGAATATTCGGGTATTGTATGCCACATTGGACGATGTTCCGTTTTCGCCTGCGTGATAAAAATAAAGATATGTAGTCGATAAAGAAGCATACTCTTTGGATGATAGCACGAAACTGACAGGCAAACCCGACGAAGCGGTCGCCTTTAATGCTACCGCAGTGCCATCCTGGGAAAGCCGCCATTCAGCCGGTAAATCGAAACTGATGGTTTGTGTTTTCTTGTTTGGATCCCAGTCGCGAATAATCAATTGCTGCGTAATTTGAGGCGCTTCGTAGAATTGTTCATCGCCCTGTTGATAGGCGATAATATCAACTACGCCTGCCTGCAAAAATTGAATCTTGTCGTTTTCTATTACGGCAATTGTAGTGTCCCAACTTCCGTAAGACACAGGCAAGCCCGATGAGGATTTGGCTTGCAGTTGCAGGAAGCCGTCTCTTAATTGTTGCGGCGGTATTTCCTCGAACTCAATAGTTTGTGTTTGCTTCACATCGCTGTTTTCACAGGCGGATAAAATCACCGCCAGACAAAATAAAAGAAATTTGCTCTTTTTCATGTGTGCTTTTTTATTTTTTACTTTATGGTCACATGGAACCCGCTTCTAGTTCATACGCTTTGGCGCAACTTTTGCATGCGGGTTTCATATTACTTCTAATTTTAAGCAAAGATAGGGGGATTGGTTTAGCCTTGCAATACTATATTTATGGTATATTTTATCTTGTTACAATTAAAAAAATATTCTTAACCGGCATTATTTGTTTATTACAAGATTTTTTGTACCTTTGCACTCTCTGAAAAATGGCCCCGTAGTTTAGTGAATAGAACGGCAGATTCCGGTTCTGCAGGTCACAGGTTTGAGTCCTGTCGGGGTCACAAAAGCCGAAGTTTGTGTGGAAATACTAAATTCCCCGGCAAGCAGCAGGAGTAGCGCATTACTGATTTTCCAATAATTCTTTAAAAAAACAGGAGGTTGTTTCAAAATGTCAAAGACATTATTTGGAACAACCTCCTTCTTTTGCTTTCAGGTAGAAAGACTATCGTCTTTCATATCCAATTCATTTTTATCTCCGTCAATGAATTTGTATTCCAAAAATCCTAAACTTTGATCGGGAATAATTTTCATGCCTTTGGAATATTTGAATTTCCATTGCATTTTTTTGGATTTAAATAATCCCTGATTGATAAATGCCGAAATGTATGGATGTACATACAATGTAAATTTCTTCACTTTTAATTTGTTCACAACATCATCGATTTTCTTCTCCAAATCTTCCATAAACAAGAGAGAAGACTTGATTTCCCCTCTTCCGAAACAAGTGGGACACACTTCTCCTGTTTGGAAATCCATTACAGGTCTTACGCGCTGCCGGGTAATTTGCATCAAACCGAACTTGCTGACCGGAAGAATGTTGTGCTTGGCTCTGTCGTTAGCCATAATGTTGCGCATATGGTCGTACAATTTCTGACGATTATCGACCTCGTGCATATCAATAAAATCTATAACAATAATACCCCCCATATCTCTGAGCCGTAACTGACGGGCTATTTCATCCGCCGCGGCCAAATTTACATCTATGGCTGTATCTTCTTGACCGATACTTGATTTCGAACGTGTTCCGCTATTGACGTCAATAACATGCATAGCTTCCGTATGTTCGATAATCAGATAAGCGCCGCTCTTAAATGTAACTATTTTTCCGAATCCGGATTTAATTTGCTTGGTTATTCCGTAATTATCAAAAATAGGCAAATCGCCGTTATAAAGTTCCACTATTTTTGTCTGATCGGAGGCTATTAAACTGACATAATCTTTGATTTCATTAAATACATCCGTATCATTGACGTATATATTTTGAAACGAAGGACTGTAAATGTCGCGTAAAAGGGCTACTGTTCTTCCCGTTTCTTCGTAAATCAGAGACGGCGATTTCACCTTAAATAGTTTTGTCATATTGTCGTCCCATCGTCTCACCAATGTTTTTAATTCCAAATCCAGTTCAGCCACTCTCCTCCCTTCTGATGAAGTACGGACGATTACGGAAAAATTTTTTGGTTTAATGCTATGAATTAATTGCCGTAGTCTGGCTCTTTCTTCATTGGATTCAATTTTTTGGGAAACGGAAACCTTGTCGCCAAATGGGATAACGACCAAATAACGACCGGCAAATGAAATTTCTGAAGTCAAACGAGGCCCCTTTGTGGAAATAGGCTCTTTGGCTATTTGTACCAAAACCTCATCGCCTTGTCTGAGAACATCGGTAATTGCGCCTTCTTTATTTATGTCCGGCAAGTGTGAAAACTTGTTGATCGAAGGCAATTTTTTTTTGTCAGAAAGTGTAGTTTTCAGAAACTTATCCAACCGGCTAAAGTTGGAACCTAAGTCCTGATAGTGAAGAAATGCATCTTTTTTGTATCCAACATCTACGAATGCGGCATTTAGTCCCGGCATTAGTTTTTTTATTTTGCCGAGATAGACATCACCTACTGAAAATGAAATATTGCGCGCCTCTTTTTGGAATTCTACCAATTTTTTATCTTCGATGACTGCAATAGACACTTCATTGGGCTTAACGTCAATGACTAATTCGCTGTTCACAATACTTTTTGTTTTTAATTTTTTGTTGAATAAAAGATATAAGTTAAATGTTAAAGGTTAAATGTGTGAGAATATCACACGTTTAACCTTTAAACGAAATTTTGAATAAAAGAACTGCTCTATAAGAACACCCGGCAGATAAAATACCTGCCTATTAATAAGGTGTGATTATCACACGTTTATCTTACTTTTTTTTCTTATGTCTGTTCTTTCTTAGTCTTTTTTTGCGTTTATGCGTAGACATCTTATGCCTTTTTCTTTTTTTTCCGCTTGGCATTGTATAAAAATTTAATTAATAAATGTGAGCAATTATCACTTTTTTTCCAAACTTGCTCTTAAATTTTCACTGAAATACTGAGATGGCTTGAAAGTGGGTACATAACGTTCCGGGATGATAATCGTCGTTTCGTTTTTAATGTGCCGGGCAGCTTTAGCCGCTCTTTTCTTAACTACGAAGGAACCAAATCCTCTCAGGTAAACGTTTTCTCCACCATTCATGGCTTTCATCACTTCATCCATGAAACCTTCTACTACGGCGAACGCATTAGCTCTGCTTACGCCGGTGCTTTTTGCAACTGCACTAACAATATCTGCTTTTGTCATGACTATAAATAATTTAAAAAATTAATGTGTATTTATTTCGAACTGCAAATATACTGCAATATTCCTGATTAAAAAAAGTTTATGGCATTTTTTTTAAAAAAAGTGCTTTTTATTCCAATTATCTGCGTATTTTTGCAGTAAATTATGGGAAATTTCAGTGATGTAAGCAAGATATTGATCGGTTGGTACGAAATACACCAACGCGTTTTGCCATGGAGAAATACCGATGATCCTTATAAAATATGGATATCGGAAGTTATTTTGCAACAAACGAGGGTTGTGCAAGGTTTGGATTATTACAACCGGTTTGTCGGAAGATTTCCCGATATAAACGCTTTGGCAGCAGCAGATGAACAAGAAGTATTAAAATACTGGCAAGGCTTGGGCTATTATTCCAGAGCAAGGAACTTGCACGAGGCAGCCCGCTGTATTCAGCGATTGCATGATGGAAAATTCCCCGCAGACTACGAGACTATTCGTTCTCTGAAAGGGGTGGGAGACTATACGGCGGCCGCTATCGTTTCTTTTGCCTATAATATGCCTTATCCGGTTGTGGATGGGAATGTTTTGCGTTTCTTATCCCGTCTGTTTGCGATTGACGACCCCATTGATTTGCCCAAAGGGAAAGAATTTTTTACCGCTTTGGCAGGGGATGTAATGGATAAATCCCAACCGGGGCTTTTTAATCAGGCAATTATGGAATTCGGCGCATTACAATGCACGCCTGCATCTCCGGCTTGCGGCCAATGTCCGTTTATGTCTGTATGTTTGGCTTATGCCACCGATAAAGTTTCCAACTATCCGGTTAAAATAAAAAAACTACAGGTGGGAAATCGTTACTTGTATTACTTCCATATACATTATCAGGATTATATTTACCTGAAAAAACGGGAAGGAAAAGGTATCTGGCAAAATTTGTATGAATTTCCGATGATTGAATCCGAATTTGCGATGCCATTTGAAGACTTGATCAGGCACAAGGATTTTAGGGAACTGTTTCCCTCAACCGATATTTCAAAGTTCAAACTTGTTATTCAAGACAAGAAACATACTTTGACACATCTTACGCTTTATGCCAGTTTTTTTACAGTAACAATCAATGAAGAGTCGGATTCCTTATTAAAGGTAAGAAAAATAAGGCAAAATGCGGTAGATGAATTTCCTGTTCACCGGTTAATGCAGCTATATTTGGAGACGATAACAAAAAAAGAATGAACTATTTTCATTTTTTTTTACATTTTGTTTTGATATTTCCAAATTTGTGATTAAATTTGACCCGTGATCAAAACTATAGCTTAAATTATTAAAAATTTAAATTTATGTCAGTAAACAAAATTATTTTATTAGGAAACGTGGGCAAAGACCCCGAAGTTCGTTACTTTGACAATGGTGGAGCTGTTGCCAACTTTACTTTAGCCACAACCGAAAGGGGCTATACCGCTGCGAACGGAACACAAGTCCCGGACCGTACGGAATGGCACAACATTGTATTATGGAGAGGCTTAGCTGAAATTGCCGAAAAGTATGTAAAAAAAGGCTCTAAAATTTATGTGGAAGGCAAAATTCGCACCCGCTCTTACGATGATGCGAATGGAAACAAAAGGTATATCACTGAAATCTGGGGTGATAATATGGAATTATTAGACAGGAAACCCGATGGACAAACGGCCACTCCGTTTCCTCAGCCTCCTGTTGAAAGAAATGCTCCTGAAACGGTAAAACCGGCAGTAGAAGTATCTTCGCAAAATCCTCCGCTTGAAAAGGAAGAAGGCGACGACCTGCCATTCTAAAGCATTATGCGCTATGAATGATGAAATTATACCCTCTTTCTATTACATGCTTGGCCCTGTATTTTTTTTGGGTACAGATAAGTCATCATTCATAGCGCATGTTTTTGTTTAACTAAATTCTTTTATTTTGGACACAGACTCATTTTTATCTCTACTTTCAGGCATTCAGTTCTCATCTATAACGCTGAGTTCGGTAATCGCCCTTGTCATTTCCATATTGTTCTTATGCCTTTCCGCAATTATATCCGCATCCGAAATTGCTTTTTTTTCACTCACTCCGGGTAGCAAAAATGAAATTGAAGAAAGCGAGTCACCGCCGGATATAATCATACAATTTTTGGTTTCACAATCCGAACGCTTGTTGGCGACTATTCTCATCTGGAATAATTTTGTCAACGTTGGCGTTGTCGTTTTAACCGCTTATGCCTTCAATCAAATGCTGGATTTCAGCGAAGCGCGATTGATAGGTTTTTTGTTTGAAACGGTTTTACTTACCTTCCTGATTTTGCTGTTCGGGGAAATTCTGCCGAAAATCTACGCACAAAACAATTCCTTGAAATTTATCCGTAAGATGGCTGCTTTTCTGAAGACCATATTGAAAATTTCCAAACCTTTTTCATCCGTTCTGCTGTTCTCGACGAAGTTTGTGAATCATATTGAGCGGAAAAAAGCAAACGATGTGTCCGTAGATGAACTGTCGAAAGCCTTGGAACTGACCTCCAACGAACTGACGGAAGAAAAAGAAATGTTGGAAGGCATTATCGGACTGTACAATAAAACAGCCGTCGAAATCATGACTTCCCGCATGGATGTAGCCGATTTGGACATCAAGACGGATTTCAGTGGTGTCATCCGCTATATCGTTGAAGTCGGGTATTCCCGCATTCCCGTATATTTCGAAAACCAAGATAATATTAAAGGTATCCTGTACATCAAAGACTTATTGCCGCACTTGGACAAGCATAGCGATTTCCGGTGGCAAAGTCTGATTCGTCCCGCATTTTTTGTGCCTGAAAACAAAAAAATCGACGATTTGATGGAAGAATTCCGTACCACCAAAACGCACTTGGCGGTCGTTGTCGATGAGTTCGGCGGGACTTCCGGTATCGTCACCTTAGAAGATATTTTGGAAGAAATTGTCGGAGAAATCAGCGATGAATATGACGAAGAAGAATCGAAATTTATTCGTTTGGCCGACGGTTCATTCATCTTTGACGCCAAAATCCTGTTGACCGACTTTTTCCGTACAACCGGCTTAGATTCCAAAACCTTTGGAAAATTGACCGATGAAGTGGATACTTTGGCCGGTTTGATTTTGGAAATCAAAGGAGATTTCCCTGAAAAAAAAGAAATTATTACCTTTGAGGATTATTTTTTCCGGATTCTGGAAATGGATAATAAACGCATCCTTAAAGTTAAATTTTCGAATCATGAAGAATAAAATTCTTTTTATTTTTCCGTTTTTTATTTTTTCATGCGCTTGTTCCGGGAATTACACTCCTAAACCAAGGGCTTATTTTTATATAGATTTACCGCAACCGGTTTATCGTCCCCTTGAAAACTATTCACAGTTTACGTTCGATATTTCCAATCATGCGCATGTGAAGGAAATAAGAGATTCCCTCGGTACAAAATGGTTCAATATAGAATATCCTCATTACAATGCAGGCATCTATTGTTCCTATTTTCCGGTCAACAAGGAAACCCTTGTAGTCAAAGCTAAGGAAAGCGAACAGATGGCTTATTTTCACAAAATCAAAGCGGATGGAATTGATGAATACGAATTCGCTCGGCCTGAAAAAAAGCTATACGGCTTGGTTTACGAGATAAAAGGAAATGTTGCAAGTCCCGTTCAGTTTGTGCTTACAGATAGTGTCCGGTCTTTTTTCAGAGGCGCCCTGTACTTTGACAATCCGTCAAATATAGACTCTATTTCCCCTGTCTTGGCTTATATAAATCGGGATATTCACATTATTTTAGAAAGTTTTCAATGGAAACAATAAAAGATAAAATAGCGGCTTTGCGGAAAGAAATAGAACGTTTGAATTATCATTATTACGTTCTCTCTCAGTCACTGGTAAGCGATTTCGAGTTCGACGCCTTGTTAAAGGAATTGGAATGTTTGGAAGCCGAACATCCGGAATATTATGACCCTCATTCCCCTACGCAAAGGGTAGGCAGTGATATCAATAAAAATTTCGTGCAGGTGGAACATGTTTATCCGATGCTTTCGCTTGCCAATACTTATTCCGAAGGGGAAATTACGGATTTCTACAACCGGACGCGAAAGTTTCTGAATGAAGATTTTGATTTGGTCTGTGAATTGAAATACGATGGAACATCCATCTCTTTGGTTTATGAAAACGGATTGCTGACGCGGGCCGTCACCAGAGGCGACGGCATCAGGGGCGATGATGTTACGGCCAATGTAAGGACAATCAACAGCATACCGCTCAAACTTCATGGAAACGATTATCCCGCCTTATTCGAAATAAGAGGAGAGATTCTGATGCCTTGGAAAGTATTCGATGCACTGAACAAAGAGCGTGCAGAAGCGGAAGAATCTTTGTTTGCCAACCCTCGGAATGCAGCTTCCGGAACACTGAAACAGCAAAATCCCGCGATTGTTGCCTCTCGCCGCTTGGATTCCTATCTGTATTATCTGTTAGGTGAAAATCTTCCCTGCGACGGTCATTACGAAAACATGGAAAAAGCCGGAAGCTGGGGTTTTAAAATTTCGGACGCCATCAGAAAATGCAGTACATTGGACGAAGTGTTCGAATTCATCCGTTATTGGGATGTCGAACGTAAAAATTTACCGGTCGCTACCGATGGTATCGTATTGAAAGTAAATTCCAGTCGACAACAATTGAACTTAGCTTGGACAGCCAAATCGCCGCGGTGGGCAATCGCCTATAAGTTTCAGGCGGAATCGGCGGAAACCCGTTTGAACTCAATCGATTTTCAGGTAGGAAGAACGGGAACTGTAACGCCGGTAGCGAATCTGGAACCCGTCTTATTGTCCGGAACCATAGTCAAAAGAGCTTCATTACACAATGCAGACATTATCGAAAATTTTGACATTCATATCGGAGACCTCTGTTTTGTAGAAAAAGGCGGAGAAATCATTCCCAAAATTACCGGCGTAAACAAAGCAGCCAGGTTTATGATTGGCGACAAAGTACGTTTTATCAAAAACTGTCCCGAATGTGGTAGTCCCTTGGTACGGGAAGACGGTGAAGCTGCATGGTATTGTCCGAATCATTTCGGGTGTCCTCCTCAGATTAAAGGAATGATAGAACATTTTGTCAGCCGCAAAGCTATGTATATCAATATTGGCGAAGAAACAATCAACCAATTTTACCAGGCCGGATTGGTAAAAAATACCGCCGATTTATATGAACTGAAAGCCGGAGATATACTGCAATTGGAGCGCTGGGCGGAAAAATCGGCCGGAAATTTTATAGAAAGCGTGCGCGAATCGGTTCGGGTTCCATATGCAAGCGTGCTTTATGCTTTGGGAATACGTTATGTAGGCGAAACTGTGGCAAAAAAATTAACAAATGCCTTCCATTCCATTGACGATTTGATGAGCGCAAGTTATGAAGCATTGATTTCCGTTGATGAAATCGGAGAGGTAATTGCACGAAGTATTTTGAATTATTTTTCCATTGAATCAAATCGGTTATTAATCAGTAAATTAAAGTTTTACGGACTTCAATTTTCTTTGGGAGAAGAGGTGCTTGCGAATAAAACAACGATTTTAAATGGCCTGACATTCGTGATAAGTGGAACTTTTTTACTACATTCGCGGGATGAATATAAGTCATTAATAGAAAAAAACGGAGGAAAAAATGTCAGTTCTGTTTCTGCTAAAACCGATTATATATTAGCAGGTGAAAATATGGGACCGGCAAAATTGGAAAAAGCGCAGAAATGGGGCTTGAAAATTATTTCAGAAGTGGAATTTCTTAAAATGATATAATAAACGCAGAACTTATGTATGAGTTTTTATTAAAAAGAAAAATAAAGAGAATCCTGAATCGTTCGGAAAGGGAAAAAGCATATCACAATCTGAAAGAGATAAAAACAGTACTGGTACTCTTTGATACGGAAAATTTTTCAGATGCCGAACATTTTATTCGGCATCTGAAAAGAATGGGTAAAAAAGTACAGGCTTTGGCGTATAAAGACAAGCATGATGATAAAGATTATTCCAAAATTCTTTTCAATATTCTTACGCCAAAGGATATAAAAGATTTTAAGTGCGAATCCATAACACAGATTATCAATTCTTTCGAAACATTTTCTTTTGATTTGATAGCTGATTTGAGTTTGAAAGAAAATCTTTTGCTACAGTATGCACTTGTTAGTATTAAAGCGCCGATGAAAGTCGGTTTTTACAAAGCCCAGCTCCCTATCCATGATATGATTATCTATCCTCCGGAGGAATTGGAAGATGGCGAAAATTCTTTCCTCAAAGAATTGGGAAAACAACTTATTTTTTATTTAACGACAATTTCATCCGAAAAAAAATAATTTGAATTATTATTTTCGTTTCTTAATAGTTTGTTGTACTTTTGTCAGTTATTTCATTAATCCGAATGGGACATATAAATCTGCAAGGAATGGGAGTGGCATTGATAACTCCTTTCAATACAAATGGTGATGTTGATTATACGGCTTTGATGCGATTGGTTGATTACCAATTGCAAAACGGCACCGATTATTTAGTTGTTTTAGGCACGACCGCCGAAACACCTACCCTTACTTTCGAAGAACAGAAAGAAATCACCCAATTGATTGTCAACAAAGTGAATGGTCGTATTCCTATCGTTTTGGGAGTTGGCGGAAATAATACGAGGGCTGTCGCAGAAAAGTTGAAAACGGATGATTTTACCGGTATTGACGCCATACTTTCTGTTGTACCTTATTATAACAAACCTTCTCAGGAAGGCATCTACCAACATTACAAACAGATTGCCCAATCGACCCGTTTGCCGATAGTATTGTACAATGTACCGGGGAGAACCGGTGTAAATATGTCTGCTGAAACCACCTTGCGGATAGCGCGAGAATTCGATAATGTTGTCGGTGTGAAAGAAGCTTCCGGTAACATGACACAAATAGGCGATATTATCAAAAATAAACCCAAAGATTTTCAAGTTATTTCGGGTGACGACGGCATTACGTTTCCTTTGATCACTTTTGGGGCTGTCGGCGTTATTTCCGTGATTGGGAATGCTTTTCCGAAGGAGTTCAGCAGGATGGTGCGCTTAGCCCTTTCGGGCAATTACGCCACCGCTTTGAGCATACATCATAATTTCACGGAACTTTTTGAACTCCTGTTCGTTGATGGAAATCCGGCCGGCGTAAAAAGCATGTTAAATATGATGGGTTTTATAGAGAACGAATTACGGCTTCCGCTAATTTCCACCAGAATTACCACTTACGAGAAAATCCGTTCTGTATTAAATGAGTTAAACATCAAATGTTGAAAAGTTTTTTGCTTTTTTACATTGTTTATAAATAAAAAGTATTAATTTTGCAGCCTGAATAAAATAAGCCCGGATGGCGGAATTGGTAGACGCGTTAGTTTCAGGGACTAGTGTAAGTTATTACGTGCAGGTTCGAGTCCTGTTCCGGGCACATCACAGTTTTTAGCAGTTCGTGTTTTCTACGAAACGATAAAGGTAAGGTGAAAAAATTAACCGCAAAGGCGCAAAAAAAAACGCAAAGATTTTTTTCCTTTGCGTTTTTTTGCGCCTTTGCGGTTAAATAATGCTATTACTTTACCTGAACGTATGTTTCCCTTAGCTCAAAATCGCCGTAACTTGCATGCGAAAAAGATGTTTTGTGCGAAAACGTCAAGGTATTTACATCGGAATGACTTTCTATTACGGTCACATTCTGAAAAGTAGTTGCCGAGAACGCAACGCCCACCGTAGCATCCGGATTGAATTTGAAATCGGTTGTGCCGCCAAATAAATCCCCAATGATAGGCGCTCGCACAATGCCCGGACCTTGCGTTTTAAGTTCGATGTCGGCTAATGTTTCCGGAAAATATTGACGGTAGTCGGCTAATGATTCCGGCAAATTCCAATCAATCGTAACCGTATATATCCCTTCCCACGGACTTTTTACCGGTAAATTGTAAATGCCTGTGGAATAGTTGCCGCTGACAATTCCTGCGGAAGCGCTCACGATTTTTACGCCCAATGCATACGACTTGGTCAAGTCGAATGTCTTGGGTTTGAGTTTGATAATGTAAACAGCCGTTTTTTGCCCTTTGGGAATGGTCACCGTATTGGATGCGGGCAATTCATACAAATTTGCCGGTAAAGCAAGTATTGTTTTGCTTTTGTCGGTCGCGTCGTAAATGGCCACTGCTGCATCGTCGATGGCTATCGTAACCTGTACGTCCTGCGGCGCTCCATTGATGCCGGTATAATTGATTTCCACCGGCAATTCCACAATGTCTTCTACTTCTACAGTTGTCGTTTTGACGGCATAAGGCGTTGAAGTGGAACGTGCAGGCAGCACTAACTCCACAATTCCGTACGAACCGTTTTCTTCAAACACGCCTTTTTCGTCTAAACAGGCCGTTAGTCCTGTCAATACCAACAGTCCTATTATATAATATTTCAATTGCTTTTTCATCTTATTTATTAATTTTAAATTTTCAATTTTCAATTCTCCTCTATTCTTTGTCCCAAAATATCGGGTTTGAATACGCATCGGCAATTTTGGGTGTATTCACATTCAAGTTGTATTCCGCTTGCGGATAAATTAGGCGTACCGGTAATTGGTCGGCGCGGGACGACTGTGAACGGACTGATACAAAAGTTGTTAATGGATCGCTTCCGCTGATTTTCGGATAACCGGTTCTCCGGAATTCGTTCCAAGCTTCATTGGCATTCAAGACATTCAGGGCTATGTATTTTTGTGTGATGATGGCTTCCAGTTTTTGCTCGGGAGCCGTTGCCAAATCAAAATTTGCCAGGTAACTTCCGGAGTTCGCCTCAATATAATCTTTAGCATCTTGTTCCGGATGGTCTTCTGCCGCCAAGGAAGAAGCAGTACCGCCTTTTTCCAAAAAGTTGAACGAAGCGGCAATCCCTTTTTCAAAATTGGTTTTTGCATCGCCATCCAAAGTATGTCCGTATAAAGCGGCTTCAGCCAACAAAAAATAGGTTTCAAAACCAAAGAACAAAGGCGCTGCAGCCGCACGGCTTTTCAGGATACCTTTCGCATCGGATGCGGTTTTTCCTATTCCCGTTCCGATATGCCAGAGATATTCCGGCGTATGGGGACGTCCGGTTTCATCGGCTAATTGCCAGGCGGGAACATTGGGATAATCTTTGTATACCAATGCACCGCGTACGTCGTCGCTCAATTTTTTGCCATCGTAAAATGTTAGGATATATTTCGAGGCAATATAGAAACGCGCCGCTTGAGTAATCGTTCCGTCCACCGAACTGTGGAATGCCGTCCAATATGGATTTTGCTGTGAATTGGCATTGTAGCCCGGATTCACCAATACATCGTCTTTGTAAAATCCTTCGGAAGAAAATTTCCCTAATTCTTCCTGTACAAACCCGTCAATGCTTGTTCCGTGGGCGCGTATCAGCAAGCGCAATTTGATGTTGTTGGCAAACTGTATCCATTTAGTGAAATCGCCGGCAAAAACCGGATCAGTCGAGCTACTCAAACCGGATACTTCTCCGCCGATTTGTTCCTTGTGGACTTTAATGGCGGCTATGGCGTCGTTCAATTCGCCTATTAATGCTTTATATACATCCGCATCTTTATCGTATTTGGGGGATAGGATGCCGGATGATGCTCCTTGCAAGCCTTCCGTATAAGGAACATCACCGTAGGCGTCGACCAATAACTGATAATTATAGGCTCTCAAGATGTGCGCTATGTCGCCAAATAAAGCATATTTCGGCTCGGCTTCCGATTTCCGGATAATAGTTTGATAATTCCGCAAATCGTCAAAGACCGCTGTCCAAGCGCCTGGAACAAATGAACTTGTAAAATTGTAGGTATATCCCGCGCCGAAACCGGAAAGACCATCGCCCGGAACCTGATAACCCACCAGAAAGTCTGCTGTACTGTAACCGTAATAATACACTTGGTTATATACGGTGGAAGCAATAATCGCGGGCAAACTCAAATCCGGCGTGACGACCACACCGGTAGCGCTGTTGGGATTGTCGTTGATGTCCAAATCGCAGGACGTAAATAAGACAGCCAAAGCCAACAGGCCGAACTGTATGTTTTTTATTAAATAATTTCGTTTCATGTTGTTGCTGTTTTTAGAATGTTAATGAAATAGAACCGCCCACATAGCGGGTTGGAGGCGATACATTAAAAGTAGAAACTCCAATGGCATTGTTATCATTTGCACTGAAATCAGGATCGGTATATTCGTTCGATTCCGGAGTCCAGAGGAAAAGATTGCGTCCTTGCAAACTGATGCTTGCGTTTTGTATTGCCCCATTCGTCAGATTACGGAGGAAAGTACGGGGCAGTTGATAGCTCAATGCAATTTCCCTCCATTTCCAATAATTTCCCGAATACACATAATTGCTGTACGCTCCGGTACGGTTGTAAGTCGCACTTGTCCAGAATCCGGCGCCTCCATCGGATATGGTAATATTCGTATTGGCCACATACTGTCCGGAAGCCTCATCCCAATAGGACGAATTGGGAAACACGAAGCGTTCGCGATTATAATAAGCCGTTCGAGCTGAAGAACCTGTAAAATCCATGGTGGCTCCACTGGTATAAGCATAATAGTATCCGCCCCGGTATTCGAATACGCTACTCAGGGTGAAATCTTTCCAACGCAGGCTAAAATCCAATCCCAAGCGGTCTTTTGGCGTAGTGTTTCCCAAATGGGCGGTTTCCGTAGCGGTGGAAGGATAGCCGGTGTTGATATCTACGACTACCCGCCCTTGGTCGTCACGTTTATAATCGGTAACGATGATCTGGTTCAGTTCATATCCTTCTTCGGCAAAAATGACCGAGCTGCCGTTCACTGCAATCCGTTTCGTATCCGGGTGAAGTGATTTCAGGAAGTTCTTGTTATGGGTGTGATTCACTCCCAGATGCAAATCCCAATCTTTGGTGCGGACAGGATTCAAACGCAAAGCCGATTCAACGCCCTCATTGGTTACTTCCCCTATATTCAATAAATAAATCGAATAGCCGGAAGAGGGCGCAATACCGGAATAGATGGCTTGACCGGTCGTATTGGTTTTATAATAAGTTAATTGCACTTCGACCAAGTTTTTGAAAAGCCGAAATTCAGTGCCAATTTCTTTTTCAATAGTAATTTCCGGTTTCAAATCCGAAGAAACCAAATTATTCGACTCACGGAAATAGGTGCCTGTCGAATAACCGGATACAGATTCATACGGAGCTACTAACGAGTAAGCGTCAATATTGACATTCCCCGTTTTGGAGATGGCTCCACGGATTTTCAGGTAGTCCAATACCGGATTGTCTTTCAATGATGCGATGGCATCGGTGGGAACAAACGAAATATCGGTCGAAGGATAGAAGTACGAACGGTTTTCCGGCGACAGCACGGAAGTCCAATCATTACGTCCGGTCACATGCAAAAACAAATAGTTTTTATAACCGACTACCAAATCGCCCCAAAAGCCATAGTTCAAGGTATGATAATTCCGGTTATAATCATTTGCATCAGCCACATTCGCTGCTATGGCAGCCGTCTCTTTACCTTCGGTCGGCAATCCGGCATCGCCCGAACGGTTGCTGATATTGAATAAACCGGGAATAACCAGACCGGAAGCATTGTAGGTCGTATTTTTAAAACTATTATTGACATTCGAAGCGCCCAAAATCAAGTTGAATGAAAAATCGTCAAGGCGCTTATTCAGGCTCACTAAGAAATCCTGATTGAAACGGTATTTGTTGTAACCACGTTCGTAAATATAACCGGTTAAATTGGCTTTCCCCTGTGTTTTCCGTGCATAATCGCTCAGCGTCAATTTTTCGGTATGTTTTTCCGTTTGGAAATACCTGTTCGACAAAGCCCCACGGTACAATACCGACAACCAGGGTCGGACGTCCCATTTGATTTCCGCTTTTCCGGTCAGATAACTATTTTTACCTTCTTCGCGATAATTGGCTGCCGTCCAATACGGATTCCGGTACCAAGGATTGAACCAACCTTCGGGGTCAGACCATTTATCGGTTTGCCAATTTTTGTAGGAAGTAATCGGGACATTTGCCGCTACATTCTGCAATTGGTCATAAATAGTACCGGTAGCAGTCGTAATGTCGTAATTACCCTCTACATAATTAGCGTTGTAAGTCAAATTTAAATTGGGCAAAATCTGTTGCGTATTGTTGAGCCGCACCGATATCCGGTTGTATTTGTCGCCGGGCGTGGTACCGATAGCATTCAAGTATTGAGCGGCAATATACGAAGTCGATTTATCGGATCCGAAACTGAACGAGAGGTCCGTTTGGTTCTGAACACCGGTTTCCCAGAATTTTTGCCGTTCATCCACATTTTTGTAAGCCGTTTGTTGTTGATCACCATTTTCGAGCGGGTAACCCAAATCGCGAATCGAGCCATCAAAAGCCGGACCGTACTGTTGATTTTCAACCGGGTCGAAGACTTGTCCGTCGGCTATAGAACCCTGTCCGAAGCGTGTTTGTAATTTCGGGAAGAAATTTACCTGTTCAAAAGTCGTTGTGTGGGAAAATTTAATCTGAGGTCTGCCTTTACTTCCTTTTTTAGTTGTTACCAGCAATACGCCATTAGAGGCTTCCGAACCATACAGTGTAGCGCCTGAAGCGCCGTTCAGCACTTGAATATCCTCAATATCTTCGGGATTGAGACTGTTCAGAAAATCATTGGACACAATCGCATTGTCCACGACAATCAAAGCCTGATTGTTGCCGGTTATCGAACGATTTCCCCGCAACACCAACCGGTAATTCGGGTTCACGCCGCTGGTAATGGCATTGACCTGCAAACCGGGAATTTTAGCCGTAAGTCCACCCGCGAACGATGGCGACTTGCCGGCTGTCAATTCCTCGTTGGTAATTTTGGTCGTAGAATAACCCTGTTCTCTTTTTGCCCGGAAAATACCACCTGCCGTAACCACTACTTCGTCTAATGTATTGACGTCTTCACGAAGTGTGATTTCCAAAGTCTGAGTGTTATTTACTTTGATTTCCTGCGACTGATAACCTAAAAATCGCACGACCACTGTCAAGGGAAATGTTTGGCGGGTGGATAATGTGAAATCCCCGTTAGAATCGGTTGAAGTACCTTCTGTTGTCGATTTTACTACTACCGAAGCGCCGATGATTGCCTCTTTGCTGTGCTGATCCAACACTTTTCCGCGGAGTACATTTTGGCCGGATGCGCCAAAAGAAATAGCGGAAAATAGCAAAATAATAAAAAATTGTTGTAATTTTGTCATGTTCTAATGTGTTTTTTAGAATAGGCGCTTCTGTTTCCGACCGCAAAATTGGGCAGGAGCGCTACTCTTTTTAATAAATATTTAATTCAATAAACTTTCAATTAAATGATTAAATTCCTCTTTAAATGATTCGTAGAATAAGCCCGTAGCAGGTCCGGTGTATCCGGTGTGTATTTTCCGAACTTTTCCTGCCTTATCAATAAAAAGAGTGGTTGGATAACTGGAAAAATCCTCCAATTCCGGCAATACTTTAGCTATCGCTTCAGCGCCTGCCTGACCGGCAAACAGAATTTCATATTCCACACCATAGCGTTCTTTTAAGCGGTTAATAGCTGTTTTTGCATAATCAAAATCATCTTTTCGCTCAAAAGCCAATCCAATAATTTCCACTCCCCTGTCTTTATTGCTTTTATACCAGGGCGCCAGAAATTCAAGTTCATCCAAGCAATTGGGGCACCAACTTCCCAACACAGATACAATCACTACTTTATCTTTGTAACGCTCGTCATGGATGGATATGATTTTTCCATCGGTGTTAGGCAATGCAAAATTCAATGTGGAAAATCCGGGTTTCAGTCGAGCCAAACTGTAAGCATCTGCTAAAGCGGCATGCTCGTTGCGGATACCCACTAATTTTGTTTGATTGCGCGCCGTATAAAAAACGCCTTCAAAAGAATCGGCATCTTTAAATTGAATATCAACCAAATAGGGACTTAATCCACTGAATGCCGAAAGGCGAACCCCTTGCTCCGTCAAAGCGCCTTCCAAAAATCGTAAATCACCTGAATTGGTCAGGATGGAACCGGTTATAGTTTGATTTTCCGTTTTGAAAACGCCAACATTAGGCGCCGTATCGTTTTTTGTACCGACAAAAAGAATGTCCCATTTGCCGTCTATCAAAAACGAAGTGGGTTGAGTTACCGGTTCAAAGCGGGGAATATTACCCCTTTCGGCATTGAAAGGAATTCCCGAATCGTTTTCGATGTAGTTTTTAATGAAAAGTCCTTCCAATCTATTTTCCGACACTACGGCTTTTATCACGGCATCGTACGCTTCAATAGGAATGATGACGGTGTCGGTGCAATAATGGATACCGGTCAGCGGAACACGTTCTTCGCCGTTAATTAACGTGACTACGGTTGAATCCGCGGTAACATTTTGTACTTCAAATAAAAACGGCGCTCGTTTATCGTCGGCTACAGCCAACTCACCTCGCCAGATGCCTGATTGCAGCTGCGTGTGCCGGGTACAACCCGACACCGCAACAACAATACTAATCAATAAAATAAATCTTTCCATGGAATTTAATGAACATCAAACCACAATTTGGTAGTTAGTAAATCTTCACCCTGACGCGCTACGGCAGCAGCGCGGTTGGTACCGTTCAGTGATTGTTCGGTGCCCGGATAGAAGACCCGCAAAGGTATCTTTCCGTTGAGTAGCGAAGCATTGCCTGCCGTTAATACAGGATAATCCAACCGCCTCCATTCGGCAAAGGCATCCAAGCCCTGACCAAAGAAAGCTATCCACTTTTGCTCGCCAATGGATTGCTTCCAGTTGGCGGCATCGTAAGTTACAGAGGATTGCGCAAGGTAATCGGCAATATCCGTGGTGTTGGTAATGCCGAATTGGTTGAGCGATGCTGTGATGGCTTGCCGGTAGTACGTTTCTGCGCTGCCGCTGATGTAGCCGCGTTGAGCAGCTTCGGCAAGATTGAACAATACTTCAGCATAAGTGTAAATCACGGCAGGCGCAGTAGCGTTTAAGAAATAAGCGCCGGGACGTGACAGTTTGTCGAATCCTTGCGAGCTGGCGTCGCTGTTCGATAGTCCATTGGCGCCACCTTCGTAGGTAGTCACAGTGGGGTCTTCCGGCAAGGCGGCATACACGGGCAAGCGTGGGTCGGCAAGCGCTTTGAGTTTGTCCACTATGGTTTTCGATAAACGGTAGTCATTGCGGGTGAGGAAGTGCTCTTCCTGCGGATTGTTTTGCGGACGCGCCGTATAGACAAACTGAAAAATTTCGCTGTTGTTGCTTATCAGTTCCGACACGTTGAGTGCGGCAATGATTTGTTTGGCGCCCGCATCGTCCCGGTCGGCTGTGCGCAAGGCAAGACGCAGTTTGAGCGAGGCGGCAAATTTGCGCCATTTGTCCACGTCTCCACCATACACGAGGTCGCCGTCAATGGCGCCGTTAGTAGTATTGAGCGATGTGAGCGCTTGAGACAAGTCTGTCTGCAAGGCGGCATACACTTCCTGTTGCGTGTTATAGACGGGCACTATGCTTTTGCCGACATCCGTATAGGGAATCTCGCCATAGAGTTCGGTCAGCAGTTCAAACACCCACGCCCGCAATGTGAGCGCCGCACCTTTGGTATTTACCGAAGCGTCGGCATGTTCCAATATCGTATTGAGGTCGGTGATGAGTGTGGTGTAACCCGTATTCCACGGCGTGGTAACAATACCGGTAGTGTTGGTAAAGTTGTACCTGTCCACGTCGCCGTACTGTATGGCAGCCCAATGCTGCACAAAGAGCAAGGCGCCGCCGTAGTCTGCCGAACTGCCCCAATAGAGGTCGGCGCCCTGTTTTTCTACACCTGTGAGCAGATAGGCGGGGTTGGGATTGGCGGTTGCGTTGGGGTTGCTGTTGATGTCGTCCAACGTTTCGCTGCACGCAGCAAATACGAAAGCAATCAGTATTGCCGGTAAATATATATTCTTTTTCATATTCATACTATTCATTATTCATTGTTCATTATTTATTAAAACGAAAGATTAACACTCAAACCGAACGAACGGGTAGTAGGTCGCGTAAGAGCTTCTACTCCTTGCACGTTGGAGGTATTGAGCGCAGCTTCCGGATCCATATTCAGGTCTTTGTCGCGGTAGAGAATGGCGGCGTTGCGCACTACGGCAGCTACCGTAACAGCGCCTAATCCGAGCTTCCGTATCTGCTTTTTGTTGAAGACGTAAGCAAGGCGGATTTCGCGCAATTTGATGTACGAAGCGTCAAATACATGTTGTTCATGAACGCCGTAGGTGGCGGCGTAGTAACTTTGGGCGGAAATGATTTTTTCGTTAGGCAAACCGGTACTTTGTACTGTACCTGCGAAAATCATTCCGTCGTCACGTGTGCCGTCGGCATCTGCCCATGTTAAGCCGCCAAATTCTGCCGAGCGTCCCACTTCGGTGCCTGCATATACGCCTGCATATACACCTGTTTGCGATGAACTGGAGAACAATGAGCCGCCAAAACTGGCGTCAATCAAGGCGGACAGTTTAAAACCTTTGTACGAAAAATCGGTGGTGAATGCGCCTGTCCAATCGGGTGTGTAGTAGCCTAAAATTTTGTTGGTGGGGTCGGTGAGTGGCAGTCCGTTATCGCCAATCAAGATATTACCTGATGCATCGCGCCGGTAAGCAGTGCCGAATATCGCGCCGTAGCGTTCGCCCACGGCAGCTACGATTTGCGGTCCCGTTTGTCCAATCACGTAGCGTAGCAATGCTCCTGCATCGTCTAATTTCACTACTTTGCTGCGGTAGGCAGCGTAGTTCACACCCACGTCCCATGTAAAGTCCTTTGTTTTTACCGGCGTGCCGTTGATTTGCAATTCCACACCACGGTTGTTGATTTTACCGGCGTTGATAAGTTGATAGTCATAACCGCTTGCTGCAGAAGTTTGCACACGGAGAATTTGGTCGATACTATTGGTGTTGTACCAAGCAAAGTCCACATGCAGGCGATTGTTGAAGAAACCGGCTTCAGCTCCTATTTCAGTCGATTGGGTACGTTCGGGACGAATGTCGGGATTATTCTTTGTTTTCGATGAGGTCTGAATGGGATTGCCGTCGAATGCTGTTTGTGAGTTATATACCGTAATCAATTGGTAAGGGTCGGCGTCGTTACCCACTTCCGCCCAACCGCTACGCAGTTTGAGGAAAGACAGGGCATTGCTCTTTATATCCAGCGCTTCGGAGAGTATCAAACTTGCCGTAGCAGACGGATAGAAGTACGATCGATTATGGCTGGGCAGCGTGCTGCTCCAGTCGTTTCGACCTGTGATATTGAGGTAAGCGAAGTTGCGGAAACCCACTTGTGCCGAAGCAAAGCCGCTGTATACTCGTAGTCGTTGGAAACTATTGGCGCTCTCCAGCGGGTCTTTGGAGTTACTGAGCGTGTAGAGGTCGGGCGCTGCCAGACGAGTCGCTTTTTGCCAGTTGTTGGCGTAAGAATTGTCGCGCACATTGAAGCCGGCGAGAGCGTCTACATCCCAGTCGTCCGAAAATGTGCGAACAAAACTGAGCAGCGCTTCAGTGTTGCTTTCGCTCAATGTGTAAGCGTCTTCGGCATACGATCCGTCGGGGCTGCCTGCGCCCGAAGAGCCTGTTTTAATTTTATATTTGCGGCGATCGTTGTAATAATCTGTGCCGCTACGGAAGCGGAAATCCAGTCCATCCAGCAGGTTTACGCTGAAATGTACGTTACCGAGAATACGGTTACGCTCTTGTGAAGTGGTATTAAAATAACTTTCCCAATAAGGATTATCGTAGTAGCTGGCGTTCCAGTTGCGGTTGGTTGTGTAACCCTCCTTCAGCGCCTTGGTGTCCACTTGCCGTCCAAACCACAGGAACTGCAACATAATGCTTGATGCACGATAGTTGCTTCCGGTGGGTGATCCACCGCTGGGCACGTTGGGTGCATCGGTGAGAATGTAGTTCACGTTGGCTCCCACTTTCACCCGCTTGCTGAGTTGATAGTCGGCATTGAGCGTAAAGTTGGTTTTCTTGATTTCCGTATTGGGCAACGTACCTGTTTGGTCTTGATAATTGGCGCCGAGGCGAAAGTTGAACTTGTCGTCGGCGTTGGAAATGGAGATACCGTAGTCTTGCGTAACACCTGTTTCAAAAAAGTCTCTCACGTTGTTGGGATGCGACACCCAAGGGGCTGGTTTGCCATTGGAATCAAATTGCGGAATGAGGAGACCTACGTCTAATCGAGGGCCCCAGCTTTCGTCCACACCGTCGTTCACGCCGCCGCCTTTGCCGTTCACGTAACTGAACTTACCGTTCGATCCCTGCCCAAAGTAGTTTTGAAACTCCGGCAACGTAGCCACTGTAGCCAGTGTAATGCCGGCATTGACGTCTATACCCAGCCCTCGTTGATGCTTTGAGCCTTTTTTTGTGGTAATGAGCACTACGCCATGCGCTGCCCGTGAGCCGTAGAGCGCTGCTGCATTCGGCCCCTTGAGCACGTTCAAACTTTCGATGTCTTCCGGGTTGAGGTCGGCAATGGCATTGCGGAAGTCGCGGCTTTGGTCGCGTCCGGTGGCAGCCAGTATCTGTGAATTGTCTGCCGGAACGCCATCCACTACAAACAAGGGCTGATTGTTGCCTGCAATAGAGGTTTCGCCGCGAATCACAATGCGTGCAGCGCCCATATCGCCTTGCGCATTGTTGATGCGTACACCGGCAGCCTTGCCCGCAAGGGCATTAATAATATTGGTGGATGACTTGCCGTCAATGTTCTCGCCCTTTACCTCTTGCGTGGCGTATCCCAGTGTTTTTTTTGTGCGGCTTATGCCCAAGGCCGTAACTACCAATTCATTGAGCAGATTAACGTCTTCGCGCAACGCTATATCCACCGGCGCACTTGCATCGTACACTTCAATTTCTTGGGGTTGATACCCGATGAAATTAACTGTTAATGTAAGGGGGATTTTTAGACTGCTTGTCAATGTGAAATCCCCGTTAGAGTCGGTTGTAGCACCTACTGCTGTTGATTTCACCACTACTGAAGCTCCAATGATTGCTTCTTTGCTACGCTCATCAATCACTTTTCCGCTGATTTTTGTTTGGCTGTATGCGCCAAAAGAAAATGCGAAAAGTAACAAAGTAATAAAAAAAGTTCGTAATTTTGTCATGTTCTAATTTGTTTTATAATAGGCGCTTCTGTTTTCCGACCGCAAATTTGGGCAACCGCGAGGGTTGCCCCTACAAATCAACAAATTTAGAATGCACCTAATTTATGCTACAAAAGTAAGAACAGTTTTTTTAATAAAAAATACCATAAATTAGGTATTTTATCAAAAATATACAAGATTTATTTTTTATCAAATATTAATCTTAAATAATTCGTATCGAATGAAGTTGGGGTCTTTACCGATGGTGAACCGATAATTTCTATATCCTTTGTTTTTTCAATGAATGTGCGCCAGTTGTCCGGATTGGTTTTCATTACATATCTGAAAAACGCCGCCCATTGCGAGGCGTTTTCAATTGTTGTGAAAACCGGAGGATTGTATTTTTTCAACTGTGGCCAAAAAAGATTAAAATCGGCAGAAAATTCGTTCAGAGAATAGAATTTGACTCCTATTTCTTCGTCTGTCAGTCTGTTCAATGCATCTAACTTTTCCACAGACTTTTTGAAGTAATAAGTTGCATACGAATTTGCTGTTGTTTTTGCTTTATTGTCATCTATGGTTTTCAATAATCCTTTCAGGTTAACTTTGGCGCCAAGTTTGTCTGTGTATTTTTCCTGTAATATTAGTTGGGCATATTCGTCTATCTCGTCATAGCACTTCTCCAGATTTTGGAGCAATTGCTGTACATTATCCTTGTCTACTTCCGTTTTGTTGAAATTGTAATAGGGATGCCCCGACAATTTAAATTCCGATGCGTTTGTTTCAAAAGAGATAACTACATCTTTGTCAGTCAATACATAGGAAGAAAATTTTCTTTTGCCGGAAATTAAGGTTTCGTAAATAGTTTTGAAAATTAAAGAGTCCATCTTGGGCGTGTACCTCCTTTCAGACAGGTCGAGCAAATAATTTTTCAACCGGTCAACCGGAAGGTCCCAGATGATATCGGGCTTATTCAACAAATCGGCCTGAAACAGCCGGAGTCCCACTAAATTATTCAGAAAAGCCGGGTGATATTTGCATTGGGCCTCTTGTTCGTTTGTATTGCCGGAATACAAATAGGCAATCTGATACGGACTGTTTGCGAATTGGGCTACAGGAAGCCATTGCCAGACCGGAATATCAGGTGTAAAACTTTTTTCACCGACTGTAACTACCAAGCGATTATCCCTATAATCCAAGGCGATTTTTTCATTCTTCAGACTTTCGGCAGGAACTGCAATTGCTTCGAAAGAAATGCCGCTTAATCTCGAATCGAAAGCCTCATTGCCGGTACTTGCTCTTTCCATTATCGTCTTGTTTTTTAAACTAAAAGAAGCATCATGGTACAAGTCCAATATACCCAAGGCGATCTGTCCGTAAGTCAGTTGTGTGCTGAGGAACAGAAAAAAGAAGAGTATAAATTTTCCGCTGTTTGAGCTAAATCTGCTATTCATCATTGTGTGTAATTTAAAATTGATTGCATACTTCTCTGCAAAGTTAAAATATTTTTCAATACCGGAAAAATATTTTATTCGTGTATAACGAATTTGTCGGGAAAATCTTGCCGGATACCGAAATAATTGATAAAAATAGTCATGGAAGGATAAATGGAAGAAAAATAAATTGAACCGTACAATTTTTGTACCTGTTGCATGGGTGGAATTGAGATGCTTGATTCGAAAAACCCGTTACTTTCGACAGATATTCTGTTTACAAAAGTCGTATCCGCACATTGAGCACAGAAAGTAACAAGCGGGTGGAGCGAAGTTTCGATTCCTAAAATATTGAATTGTAACTTGTAATTTCCACCGTATCGATACAAATTTGTATCAACTTTGAAAGTATAGGCATGCTGTAGTAAATCATAAGGTCTGAGAAAAAAACCATTTTCATTGATGGGTATATAATTTTCTCCGGCCACAAGCTTTTGCAAGGCGTCAGTATCTTTGTCCGGTTCGTTTTCCCGCTTCAATTCCGCATGCATTTTGTCGAACCGATTGTGCAGCTTTTCATTTATTTTCAGATACCGGTCCAAATGCCCCATATACCAAGCAAGGGAGGTGTCTAAGTCGGCTTGTTTGATTTTATGTTTTTTAAATATGGAATTTAGCCACTCACGCTTCTTCGTCGTATCTGAAGAAACCGCAGGATAATTATCAATCATTCCTTCGGTTAGATAAACATCAAACAAGACTGCTTCCATTTTTTTCTCCGACAAGATATGCGAAGGCCGGTTTCCGCAAGCAAAAGAGAAAACCGCTAAAAAGAGAAGCAGAACGATTGTGTTAAGTTTCAATGACTTTCTTTTCAAAGCTCAATGTAAATATCTTCCTGTAAAATAATATGATAACAATGATACCGACACTGATTGAGGCGTCAGCCAGATTAAAAATATAACGGAAAAATTCGAAACCGGTTCCGCCTATAACAGGTATCCAATTCGGCCATGTAAAACTGAATAAAGGAAAATAAAACATATCAACCACCCGTCCGTGCAGCCAAGTTCCGTATCCTCCTTCAGGTGGGAAAAGGCTTGCTACATTTATAGGCGTACTCTCGCTGAATATTACGCCATAAAAAACACTGTCAAATATGTTCCCGACTGCGCCGGCAAAAATCATTGAGACAAACAGGATATAAGAAAAACGAACATTCCGTTTAATCAGCAGATACAGATACCGGGCAATCGCTAAAGAAGCAATTATCCGGAAAATGGTAAGGAACAATTTTCCTCCGCTCAATTCTATGCCCATGGCCATCCCGTTATTTTCGACAAAACGGATAATAAACCAATCGGCAATGCGAATATCATTCGCATAAAGGGTCATGTGTGTCTTAACCCATATCTTGAGAATTTGATCGGCAATAAGAATCAGCAGAATTACTATAATTGTCCAAAGGCTTTTTTTCGGCAAACTCATTTATTTCTGACCTTGTTTAGCTTCAATACTTAGGGTTGCATGTGGCACTGCGCGAAGTCTTTCTTTGGGAATTAACTTACCGGTTTCACGGCAAATCCCATAAGTTTTATTCTCAATACGAATCAAAGCGGCCTGCAAGCTTTGAATAAACTTCATTTGTCGTTGGGCAAAACGGCCGGCTTCTTCTTTCGACAGGGTAGCCGCTCCTTCCTCCAATACCTTGAATGTAGGAGAAGTATCTGTTACATCATTCCCATCAACATTCATAATCGTTGCTTTCAACAACTCATAATCCCGCTTTGCAGCCTCTAATTTTTCCATTATGATGGCGCGGAATTCTTCTAATTCAGCATCCGAATACTTTGTCCTTTCGCTCATTATTTTTTCTTTTTTTTGTATTTAAAAATGGCTCAAAAGTAGCATTTTTATTTTAATTATCCAATTTTTATCTATAATTATAGCTTATCGACCCGGACAAATAATTTGAAATCATCCATATCCAATTCGATACCATCCGTTAGCGGCGCCAGCACAACGGTTTTTGCGAGTACCTGATTGGCTATATATCGATTGTATTCTTCCACAGCCTCATTGACATACGGGTCTTGTTGGATGATTACATTTATCTTGTCTGTGATTTCGAAACCGCAGGATTTGCGAATATTTTGGATGCGGTTTACCAATTCTCTGGCGATACCTTCTTTTTTCAATGCTTCGGTGATGGTAATGTCCAAAGCCACGGTCAACCGGCCTTCATTGGCTACCAACCATCCCGGAATATCTTCAGAAATAACTTCCACATCGTCGATGGTGACTTCCGCAATCTGACCGGATAGCGGAATCTCAATTTTACCGGTTTGCTCCAATATTGCAATCGCTTGTTGCGACAAGACAGAAATGGCTGCCGCCAAGTCTTTCATGACCTTGCCATAGCGTGGCCCCAATTTTTTAAAATCGGGTTTTATTCTTTTTACCAAGATTTCAGCAGCATTATCCACATACTTGATATCCTTCACATTCACTTCATTCATAATCAGCGCCTGAACCGCTTGGATAGCGCTTTTCTGGTGTTCATCCTGTACCGGAACCATGACTGCGGTCAACGGTTGGCGCACTTTGATATTTACTTTACGGCGCAAAGCCAATACCATGGAAGATATTTGCTGGGCAATCTGCATCCTTTCTTCCAAATTCTTGTCTATCTGTTTTTCATCGGCAACGGGAAAATCGGACAAGTGTACAGAAAGAGCCTCTCTCCCTCGTTCCTCTTCACCGGAGAGGGGAGTAGGAGCGGCCGTTAAATCGCGGTACAATTTATCGGCATAAAAAGGCGCTATCGGTGACATCAGCAGGGCAACTGTTTTCAGCGCAGTGTACAGAGTCTGATATGCCGAAAGTTTGTCGGTCGTCATTTCTCCGCCCCAGAAACGTTTCCGGTTCAGGCGGACATACCAGTTGCTCAGGTTGTCGTTCACAAAATCGTTGATAGCTCTTCCTGCTTTGGTCGGCTCGTAAGCTTCAAGATGCGCATCTACGTCCTGAATCAAGGTGTTCAGCAGCGAGCGTATCCAACGGTCTATTTCCGGTCTTTCATGGAAAGGCACAGCAGCTTCCTGCCCGTCAAAACCATCGACATTGGCATACAAGGCAAAGAATGAATAGGTATTGTATAAAGTGCCGAAAAATTTGCGGCGGACTTCTTCAACGCCTTCTATATCGAATTTGAGATTGTCCCAGGGACTGGCATTTGTAATCATATACCAGCGCAAAGGGTCAGAACCGTATTTGGCTATCGTATTGAAAGGGTCAACGGCATTTCCCAAGCGTTTGGACATTTTGTTCCCATTTTTATCCAGCACCAAACCATTGGAAACTACGGTTTTGAACGAAACGTTATCAAAAACCATTGCCGCAATGGCGTGCAGCGTAAAAAACCAGCCGCGTGTCTGGTCTACGCCTTCGGCTATAAAATCGGCCGGAAAGATTTCCCCTTTGTCCAGCATTTCTTTGTTTTCGAAAGGGTAGTGTACTTGTGCATAAGGCATGGCGCCCGAATCAAACCAGACGTCAATCAAGTCCGTTTCGCGTTTCATTGGTTTTCCGGATGGAGATACCAAGAGAATGGCGTCTACATAAGGCCGGTGCAAATCAATATTTTCCACCGCATAATTTTTCTCAGTATAATCTCCCGGTTTCACCCCTTTGAAAGGATTTTCCTGCATGAATCCTTTTTCAACAGACTTGTTAATTTCTTGGATTAACTCTTCCACCGAACCGATACATATTTCTTCCAAACCGTCTTCGGTACGCCAAATCGGGAGCGGAGTTCCCCAGAAACGGGAACGGGATAAGTTCCAGTCCTGTAGATTCTCCAGCCATTTACCGAATCGACCTGTACCAGTCGACTGGGGCTTCCAATTGATGGTATTGTTCAATTCGATCATCCTATCCTTGCAAGCAGTGGTTCGTATAAACCAGCTATCTAAAGGATAATACAATACCGGCTTGTCGGTTCGCCAGCAATGCGGATAGCTGTGGACATGTTTTTCAATCTTGAATGCCCGGTTGTGTTGTTTCAGCATCACTGCAATATCCACGTCCAAAGTAGGGTCATTTTCAGTCAATGCCGGATCATAATCATTTTTCACGTATCTTCCGGCAAATTCCGTATAGAGCGAAATATTGACGGATTCCTGTAGAAAATCGGAATCTATATCCGACAATTTATAAAATTTCCCGGTCAGGTCTACCATCGGACGTCGGTTTCCGTCTTTATCAAGCAACATCAGCGGCGGAACGCTATGTTGTTTGGCAATCCGATCATCGTCGGCGCCAAAAGTCGGTGCAATATGAACAATTCCCGTACCGTCTTCTGTCGTCACAAAATCGCCGGTGATAACGCGAAAAGCGCCTTCTCCGGGGTTTACCCATGGAATCAGTTGTTCGTATGTTATTCCTGCCAGCTCAGCGCCCTTCCATGATCCGACTACTTTATACGGGATTAATTTGTCTCCTTCTTTGTAAGCATCAAGCGGCATGTCCGCCGCTTTCGGATTAAAATGTGCGGAAAGCAAGTCTTTGGCCAAAACGGCAGTCATCGGCTTGCCCGTATAGGGATTGAACGATTGGACGGCAAGGTATTCGATATTCGGGCCTACACAAAGCGCTGTATTGGACGGCAAAGTCCAAGGCGTAGTTGTCCAAGCCAAGAAAAACGGATCACCGAACTGGGGAATTCCGGGCAGCGGACGGCTGATTTTGAATTGCGCGACACAAGTAGTGTCCTTCACATCCCGGTAACATCCCGGCTGATTCAACTCGTGCGTACTCAAACCCGTACCGGCTGCAGGCGAATAAGGCTGAATGGTATATCCTTTGTAGAGTAAACCTTTTTTGTACAATTCTTTCAGCAACCACCAAAGGGTTTCGATATAGCGGTTGTCATAGGTGATATACGGGTTTTCCATATCTACCCAGTAGCCCATCCTTTTCGTCAGGTCTTCCCACTCTTTCGTGAATTTCATCACGTCTTTGCGGCAAGCGGCATTGTATTGTTCAACCGAAATTTTTTTACCTATATCTTCTTTGGTAATACCCAATGTTTTTTCAACACCTAATTCTACCGGAAGACCATGCGTGTCCCATCCGGCTTTTCGTTTTACCAAAAAACCTTTCATGGTTTTGTAACGGCAAAAAATATCTTTGATGCTGCGGGCTATCACATGGTGGATTCCCGGCATCCCATTGGCTGAGGGAGGCCCTTCATAAAACACAAAAGAGGGTGAATTTTCCCTGATTTTCATGCTTTTATGAAAAACATCCTCGTCTTCCCAACAGTTCAGCATTTCCTGATTGATTTCAGATAAATCCAACTTGTTGTATTCGGCAAATTTCTTACTCATATTATCTATTATAGCTTGTTACAACAATCTATCGGTAATCTGTTTGCAAAACAAATCGAATACGGGTAGATCAATGCATAAAAAAAACAGGCACAAAGGTAATGATTTTTCCTGAAAAATGATTTTGTTCGCTGTAATATCTTAGGGTAAACGCATAAAAAAAATATAATCGACTCCGCTACTGTCAAATAATCAAACCCGTCGTCGGATGCATCGTTGATTAGGATAATTGTTATCGTATCGGACGAATGTTCCCGGATACTTTGAAGGGTATTTTCCACTTCGTATTGCTCGTTGAGGAAGGGGA
>JAITNQ010000068.1 GCA_031290435.1 Candidatus Symbiothrix sp.
GTTTTTGCCGGGAAAGCAATCAAGAAGGAAGCAATTCTCGAAAAAGTCAAAGCTACGGACAGTTACGTAAGAGAAATCAGGGGGTATTTGCATGAACATCCGGAAGTCTCTTCAAAAGAATTTGAAACGGCTAAATTCATTCAGGCGGAAATCGTCCAATTGGGCTTGCCCGTAACGCTTGTTCCCGGAACCGGATTTTATGCCGTTTTAGATACCCATAAACCCGGAAAAACAGTAGGCTTGCGTACAGATATAGACGCTTTGCCTATTCCTGAAAACCCGCTAAACCTGAAACAAGAGAAAAAATGGATTTCACAAAACAAAGGCGTTTCACATGCCTGTGGACATGACGGACACATCGCTATTTTGCTCGGCGCCGCTAAAATTCTGACTGAATTCAGCGATCGTCTGACCGGAAAAATCGTTTTCATTTTTGAAGAAGGCGAAGAAACCGGTTCCGGCATTGACGCCATGGTTGAAGCCTTGCGGCCTTTGCATCTCGACGCTGTTTACGGCAATCACTTAAAATCAAATATCCCAACCGGAAAGTTGTTTATCCGGGAAGGCGCAATCATGGCAGGTACGGGCACGGTATCCTTCGATGTTATCGGGCGGGGAGGTCATGCTTCGCGTCCCGACTTATCTATTAATCCGGTATTTGCGGCAGCGAATATACTTACAGGGATTTCCATTGCTTGGAATAACCAACGCGATATTACCAAAACCCTCACACTCGGAATCACGCAAATACAAGGAGGAGAGGTCTATAATGTGATACCCAACTCTGCTTATGTCGGCGGCACCATTCGGTTTTTCGACAAAGCGGAAGCTGAGAAAGGCTTTGACATCCTGCGGAAAGTGAGCGAAAATATTGCCCAAGCTCACAATTGTACCATAAAATTGCACGATAATATGGGTATTCTCCTGAATCCTGTCCTCAATGATGCCGCTTTGACACAATTCACCGGCGAGGCTGTGAAAGAAATTTATCCCGACAAAGTCGTATCCGACGACCAATATATATGGTATGCCGCAGAAAGTTTCTCGAAATACAGTCATTTAGCGCCAAGCGTTTTCCTTTTCGCAGGCATTCAAAACGAGGCCCTCGGAAGTGGCGCGGAACACCATAACGACCAATTTGATATAGACGAAGAGGCGCTTCAATACGCTGTCGGGGCCATGGTGCAATTTGCCAATAAGTTTTTAAATCAATAGCAGAATGAAAAAATTATTATCCAATACAACGCTCAAATTATTTCTGGCAGTAATCCTCGGTTTACTGATCGGGCAAATCGCCAATGAAGAGATTATACGCATCATTCTCCCGTTGAAACACGTATTGGGACAAATTATATTTTTCCTTGTCCCCATTATTGTTTTTGGATTCATCGCACCGTCTATTACCCGGCTCAAGAAAAATGCTTCGAAATTGCTGGGTATTTCCCTGCTTTTGGCTTATCTGTCATCGCTGGGTGTGGCTATTTTTGCCGCATTTGTCGGCTACAAATCCATCCCTTTCCTTCATATAGACACGGCAACAGAAAGTGCAAGAGAAATCCCCGCGATGCTTTTCCGGTTGGATATTCCACCGCTCTTTTCGGTAATGAGCGCTTTGGTGTTGGCTTTAATGCTGGGTTTGGCGGTCACTTGGACAAAGTCGGATAAAATTGAAAAGGCGCTGTATCAATTTCAGGATATCGTGTCGAGCATGGTCAATCGTTTTTTGATACCCATTCTGCCGTTTTTCATTGCAGCTAATTTCAGCGTTTTCAGCTACGAAGACACGCTTGTATCGCAGTTGCCCGTTTTTCTTACCGTTGTGCTGATTGCCTTTGTTTGCAATATCATCTGGTTGGCCTTCCTTTACGGTTTGGCAGGCGCCTATTCGAAGAAAAACCCTTGGAGGGTGTTGAAACATTACGGACCGGTTATTCTTACCGCAATGGGTACACAATCTTCGGCGGCAACGCTGGGCGTAGCCATCAAAGCGGCAAAGAAAAGCGACGCCTTAGACGATGATGTGCGCGATTTTTCCATCCCATTATTGGCTACCACGCATCTCTGTGGTTCGGTGCTGGATGTTGTTTTTCTGGTCATTGTCATTTCACAGGTTTTGTATGGCGCTTTACCTTCGTTTGAGACCATGTTTGTTTTTATCCCCCTCTTGGGAATATTTGCTATTGGAGCGCCGGGAGTTCCCGGCGGAACCGTGGTGGCTTCACTGGGATTAATTCAGTCGGTATTGGGCTTTGACGAGGCAGGAACCGCCTTGCTATTAACGGTTTTTGCATTGCAAGACAGCTTCGGCACCGCAAACAACATCACGAGCGACGGCGCTTTGACACTTTTTCTCTCTTCGTATAGTAAACCCCACAGAGCAAACCCCTAAATCCCTAAAGGTGGGGACTTTTAACGCCTGCAAGGCAAAGCCTACTATTTTTCACACCCCACCTTATCAGGGTTTTCAAAAACCTTATTTCTATCTAATTTTTTCATATATCATTCCGTTATTCCAATTGCGATTTTGAAAGCAGACAGAGAAAGTAATCTTAACGATTGACGAACAGGAACGGTAAGTACTTTTTTATCGCCCGACACTAGAAAATTAGAGTTGCTTTGGTATGCCAAATCAAAAAGATAATTATCTTTGGCATCGGGGCAACTGTCAAAAATATCTTGCGTGAGAAAATATTCGGCAACCTGTTCTACAAACAAAATATGTTCTTCTGTGCCGTTCGGGAAATATTTGCTAAATTTTGGCCGATTTATCACGTCTTTTAATTCCGACAACAATTCTGCGGAACGATAGAAGAAAACATCATTGTATTCTATCATATCAATTATTTTTTCGGATTTTCCTGTGATAAAATAACTTATCCAAATATTGACGTCAAATACGGTCTTATTTTTCATAGCGTTGCTGTCTTGCCGCGTTTACTTCATCTGTGATTTCCTGCATTGTAATATTATTATCAGCAACAACCGAGTGATCAAGTTTTTGCGCCATAGCCCGCAAATACATTGTTTTCAAGCCGTTTTCCAACACTTCGGGCTGATTTCGTTTCAATGTTGAAACGTAATAATTAATACGTTGTGTCCGACTTTTTCTTTCAAGCGTTGTCCCCATAATTATATTATTCTTTTCTGCAAAAATACGACAAATAAATGAATTACGCAAGCATCCCAGGCTCGGTGTAGTTGGGACATCGACAAATTTCATTCTACCGAGCGATGCATTCCTATGGAATGATAAAAACGACTTTGTATAAGCGTATTGGTGGTTAGTTGTTACAATTGATTTTTAAGTTATCATTAGCAACGTTGTTAATAACTATTAGCAGTGCCGCTAATACACCATTAACAAAACCGGTAAAAACAGAAAAAAAATGATTTTTTTGTCAAACCTAACAAGTTTTTTCGCATTTGCCCCCCTGTCCCTCGTTGTCCCTCGTTTGAAAAACAGAGACGTGGCACACCACGTCTCTACAATGCGACTGCGAGGCAAAGTCCCCTTCATGGGATTTAGGGGTATCATAAACCGAACAAAATGAATAATAAATAGCATAGATTTGATGAAAAACGAAAAAATATTGTAAATCTTTGGTGTAATTAGAAAAATAAACATTATATTTGTCGGAAATATTTAAAAGTTATTGATTTTTATGTCATATTTGAATGTCGTTAATAAATTATTTGATTAAACATATGAAAACAAAAATTCTCCTTGGCAATAGCTACTACCTATAAAGGTGAAATTAACTCCGCTGGAAAGACAATTGCTAACGAAAGCCGTTTCTTTATCCCGTTGCATAAAGTTTCTACCGGCGTCGAAACGATTGCAGCAGAAGCTGTCCGGATATACGCCTCCTGTTCCGGAACCTTGCAAGTGGTCTCGACACACCCTTTGCACCAAGTGCCGGTGTATAACCTGCAAGGCGCAAAGGTTTATAATGCAGAGGTTCGGAGCGATACGCACAAGGTAGAAGGTCTTGCTACCGGTGCTTATATTGTAAAGGTGGTAAGCGGAAATACAGTTAAAACAGAGAAGGTGATTGTTAGGTAAGGTGGCTTTTGTCATTGTGGGTGCTCTCTTTTCCCTTTCACCTCTCTGTATTTGAGAGCGCTCTCTTTATTGGGGGCGCTCTCTCTTTTTGACCCAGACTTTGACCCAGATTTTTATTCTACCGAGCGACCTTTTTGTCATTGCAAGTCAATCTTTCAATGACAGAGTGGCTCTCTCCCCTACAAAATGGAGAGGGGCTGGGGTGAGGAAATATCATCTTCAACCAACACCGCGCCAAGACGTGGCACACCACGTCTTTACTTTTAGCGCCTGCGAGACAAACTCCCCTCCATCTCTATGAGCCATGGTGTTGTAAAATACGTATAGATATTCTACTTTTTTTGTAGAAATAAAAAAAATCACTACCTTTGTTATTGTTTAGGAAACAATTATGGAGATAAAGTTTGATAAAGAGTATTTGCGTGAATTGTACGAAGTCGGTAAAACAACGGACAAAAAACATCGTTATCAGCCTGATGTGGTAAAAAAGTATCAAGCGCGTATTGAAACGCTCGAAAGCGCGGAAAACGTGGAGAAATTATTCACAATCAACACACTGCATTATGAAGTATTGAAAGGCGATAAAAAGGGATTGGAATCCGTCCGCGTAAACGACCAATACAGGATTGAGTTCAAAACAACCCAAGTAGTTTCCGAAATAGTTGTAACGATATGTAATATTTTAGAATTGTCAAATCATTATAAATAAAACGAATATGGATAAATATGTTTGCGCCCGCCCTATTCATCCGGGCGAAATCCTGAAAGAAGAAATTGAATACCGCGGCATATCGCAGAGCAAACTTGCCACTCAAATGGGGATGTCGTACAAGATGTTGAATCACATATTGAACGAACGCCGCCCACTTACAACCCAAACGGCAATGCTGTTTGAAGCCGCCTTGGGAATAGATTCCAATTTGTTGATGCGTATGCAACTGAAATACAACATGCGCATGGCAAATCAAGATAAATTTTTTTCCGAACGCCTTGCACAAATCCGCGAGTTAGCATCAATGCTTTGACATTTCGAATAATTCCTAATTCTTATGCTGCGGCTCGGCGCATTCTCTGTCATTGAAGGTACTGAATCAAGTTCAGGATGACCCACTATGACAGAGAGGGGCAGGGGGTGAGGAAATATCAATAGAAAAATGTTTGTCATCTGAACTAAAAAAGATGAATAATCATTTTTTTTTATATCTTTGTTCCCGATTTATCATTTCACAGGATTTGTAAAATCAAAATTAATGATTACTAACTAATTTAATTTTATCAGTATGAAGAATGTAGTACTAACTTTTTGTTTTTTAGTTGTGTTTATTTTTTCCACAGAAACTGTTTCTGCAAGAGGCGCGATTGTCTACAGTACCGGTCCGCATTTCGAAACGAAGCAAAAATTGCCCATAGAAGAAACGGTTGAGGGCGCGCACGTGAATTTTGGGGTGGCATACGAACAGTTTTCTATTTTTTGGATTCCTATTTGGAATTATGGTGAAACCGAATATGCTTTGATTACGGATGATGGAGAAACCGCTTATTACTTGGAAGAAGAAAGTTTAGAATATTTCAAAGAGGAGTATGATATTGATACAAGTTCTGAGCCAAGTATTTCTTTTTGGAATAAAATCGGAGGAAAACTGATTTGGATTGTAGTTATCCTATTGGTTATTTGGGGTTCGGTCAATAAGAAAAAATA
>JAITNQ010000082.1 GCA_031290435.1 Candidatus Symbiothrix sp.
AAATCTATACAATTGACGAATCGGAATATTATATTGAACGAAATTGGATGAAGAGTAAAAAAGAGTTTCAACAACTATTTAAATATTTATCAAGTGTCGTCGATGTACAAGAATAGTAAAAGGGTTGTAAAATCAGGAGCGCGATACAATATTCAAGTAAAACAAGCCCAGATAAATAATAATAATTATGGCTAATTTAATAACAAAACATTTAATGTCCCTTGGGTTCATCTTATTGCAAATTTCTTGTAACCATACAGGGGATACGGTTTCCATTCATGCCAATTTCAATAATTCTTGTAACGAGGTTCAGCAGACAACTGCTTTTGAAGTCCTTACAAAGCGTTTGGAAACCTTGTATAAAATAAAATTTAAGGAATTGTCGGATAATGGCAGTTTTGATTTTGCTATTTATTCGAAAGAAGACAAGCACATCGCTGAAAGGCTATGCACGGACAGAGGAGAATTATATATTGCTGAAACGTATGAATTTAGTGAAATATATTCATCCTTTACGGAAATAAATCGAATTATTTGTGAAGATACAACACTTAGCGGTTTAATTCTTGCAAAAGATGAATATTCTCTGAAATATCCTTTAGTCTCGGTGCTATCCCCAAATACGAAAATGAATAATACAACATTTCTTTCTGAAGCGGGAGATGGGCCTACTATCGGAATAGTTGCAGAAAAAGATACGGCAATTATCAACTTGATTTTTAATAATTTGAATGTGAAAGATTTATTTCCGGAAGCTATTCAATTCAAATGGACAAAAAAACCGGTACATGTTGGGGATAATGATTTGTTTTATGGACTTATTTCATTAAAAAACGCTGCATCAATCTATATCAACCAACAAACAGTTGAAAAACTATCCGGATATAAATCCGATCAAGGAGATTCAGAAGAAATCCATCTGAAATTTAATCAAGAGCAGGCACGATTATTTTCTGAAATATCTCGACATAATATTGATAAGTCATTGGCTATTGTTTTAGATAACAATGTTTTATGTTCTCCGATAATTCATTCGGAAATAAAAACGGGAGATCTATCTATAAACGGGAGATTTACTTTAGAAGATGTAAAATATTTGACAGCTATAATCAAGGGGGGAGTACTTGATTGCCATGTTGAAAATTTGCATATCCGATAGGGACGCATCGCTAATGTCATAAAAAAATGATGCAACTGAAAGATTATATATTTTATAGGATGTACATCGCTTATAGAGATAAAGAAGGGGATGACGCACCAACTTTTAGTGTTATCCTTTTTTTTTTCATGATTGATATAACTTGGTCCACTCCTATAGGAATGATAGTTAATCTCCTCCAAATCAAATACTGGTATATTATATTAGTAATTGTACCTTTAGCCGGTATAATTATCAACTTCAGAAGGTATAACAAAAAGAAAGTAATAGAAATTTTCAGGAAGTATAAATACAGTAAATGCAACAAACTAATTAAAAATTGGATGATCTATTTGGCTTATTGGTTAACCTGCATTGCTGGCCTTTTTGCGATAGGTCCGGCAGTATATTTATTTATTTATATCACTAAGCTAATTAAGGGTATCGGATGAGCAAACGAAAAGTTGCAAAATGATGCAACTGAAAGATTATATATTTTATAGAATGTACATCGCTTATAGAGATAAAGAAGGGGATGAAAAGGGGATTGCGGGCGCTGTCACCCCGGACTTGATCCGGGGCCGCAATGACAGTGCGCGCTTTCAATAACAAAGAGGCGCTCCCCTCTCCATTTTGGAGAGGGGCCGGGGGTGAGGAAGACTATTTGTTCTTTCTAAGTTTGTATCCATATTTTTTGTAAACGATATATACCAATATACCAAACAAAATGAATCCCCAGAGTTTTATTATAAAAAGAAAGGTATTTGCCAATATATCCCAACCATATTGAATGGATTCAAATAGTTTACTGCCAAAATTCGGTTTATAGGCAGTTATATTTTTATCATTTGATATGATTTCTCTCCGGATGGTTTGCTGTTGATAAATAGATACATTGACGGTACTGAAATTGATTTGGTCGGCCAGCGATAAATTGGCTATTTTGGCATTATCCGCTTGTTCTTGTTTGTTTAATAAAAGTTCCTCGGCAGAAGTGGTTTCTTTTAATTTTTTGCCACGGCTATCTATTGCGTTGATGAGCCGTTCTTCATTTTTAGCATTCCGCTTTTGCGTCAAAGTGTTTGCCAATATATCCAACGCGACATCTTCCGCTTTAATCGTTCTATAATCTAAAAAATCAATATTGCGTGCAATCTCTCTTAATGTTGTATCAAGATTGACATTGGGAACCCTTAACACAAGAGAATTAACTGTTGTATAATAGGTACTTATCAAAGACGAATCTAAACTGATAGCTGTCGTTGTTACATAGTCTATATTACCTGTTAATTGCGTAAAGGTTACAAATCCGCCTTGTCTATTGGCGATTTCTTCAATATCATAAGTTGAATGAATAACATCTTTTACTTTGAATTTCAAATCTGCTGTTCGAATAAACTTTCTCGTTGTGTCCTGTGTATTTTCTACTGCTACAGAAGAGGAAATATAATTACTTGGAGCGGATTTTTCTTCGCTGAATTCCATCATGTTGACTGCTGTATCCGGATCAGCTTCTCTTTGGGTATATCCTGAGCAACTAAAAAATGAGATTGCCAGCGCTATCCCGATAATAAATTGTCTATTTTTCATACTTTTTTGACGTTTATGAAACAGGTCTGTTTCATGTGATACTATTTTTAAATAATCATTGATATAGATTAAAATCCGCACAAAAATACTACTTTTCTACCAATTATCATTACTTTTGCACAAAATTTACAGTTTTGAAAAATTCCGGATTACTGAAAATATATGCTTCGCATCCGCATGTTAAAGCGACGCTTTCGTTGTTGGAACAAAATAGGATACAACTTTTGCTGAAAGGCTTGAGCGGTTCTTCCGGCAGCATGGTTTGCGCAACGCTTTTTGCGGAATCGGCAGTCAATTATCTCTGCGTCCTGAACGATTTGGAAGATGCAGGTTATTTTTATCACGATTGTTGTCAGGTTTTGGGCGATGAGCAAGCGCTGTTTTTTCCTTCGGGCTACAGACGGAATATCCGTTACGGGCAGAAAGACCCGGCCAACGAAATTTTGCGGACGGAAACGCTGGGTCGTTTAAACGCCAAGGATAAACCCTACCTGATTGTCACTTATCCCGAAGCATTGGCCGAGAAAGTGGTTTCCGGCAATTCGTTAAAAAACAATACTCTGTCCGTATCCAAAGGCGAGAAAATAGACAGCTTGTTTGTGGAAGAAATACTCGATTCATACGGTTTCGAACGGGTCGATTATGTTTACGAACCGGGGCAATACGCCATTCGCGGCTCGATTATCGACGTGTTTTCTTTTTCCAACGAATATCCTTTCCGGCTCGATTTTTTCGGAAATGAAGTGGAAAGTCTGCGCACTTTCGATGTGGAAACGCAATTGTCGAAAGAAAAAATGGAAACTGTTTCGATTATTTCCGGACAATCGGGCGACCGGGAAACGACGCTTTTCTCTTACCTGAACGAGCATACCAAACTTGTTTTTCGAAACGAAGACTGGGTATATGAACGGATTGAAGCCGTCTGGAACGAAGAACCGGTTCTTGCCAATGAAGAAACTTTTCAGTCGATTGAGGAAATCCGGCTGCTGCTGACGCAGGAAAATGTAATCAGGGAATGGAC
>JAITNQ010000291.1 GCA_031290435.1 Candidatus Symbiothrix sp.
TACATCGAACCGACAGAAATAATTACCACCATAGAAAAATCCTTTGGCAATAAAAGCATTGAAGATTTACTTGAACAGGAAAAACGACTTGTTGGCACAGAAGATAATGCCGTTACTCGTCCGACAATCAGGAAAGCACTTGACAAAGCAAAAAAACAGATAGAGCATGTAATTGAAAAAATTAAATCAGATAATTCAAGACCGAAATTTCCATACCCACAAGGCGCAAGAGAATATCAGCAAACAGCATTTAATAATTGGAAAAATAACGGACAAAACGGTTTGTTCGCTATGGCGACAGGAACAGGGAAAACGATAACATCATTGAATTGCCTGCTTGAAATTTACAAAAAGACAGGATATTATAAAGCCTTGATTCTTGTTCCAACAATAACACTTGTCAATCAATGGGAAATTGAATGTGGAAAATTCAATTTCAACTCAATAATAAAAGTATGCTCAAAAAGTCAGTGGCAAAATGATATTGCAGGCATCCTGATACGCGAAAAACTATTCCCAACAGAAGATGTATCATACATCGTTATTGCTACTTATGCTTCTTTCGCAAGGGCAAATATTTTTTCAGAACTAAATCAACTACATCCTAAAACATTACTCATTGCCGATGAAGCCCATAACATGGGTTCTGCTACATTATTAAAATTACTCGCAAAAGTAAATTGTAAAAGACGAATCGGACTTTCCGCAACACCTGAACGTCAGTTTGATGAAGAAGGTAACCAAAAACTGTTTGCATTTTTCAATTGCGAAAACGGATATACTTATGAATATTCGATGGAAGATGCCATAAATAACAATGTGTTGTGTCGTTATTTCTATTACCCTCATTTAGTTTGGCTTACAGATGGCGAAATGAATAATTATATGGATTTATCTCTGAAAATTGCCAAATATTTCAATTCTAAAAAAGATGGATTTAGCAAAAACGACAAGATATTAACTGCCTTATTATTAAAGAGAAAACGGATTATTCACAAGGCGTTCAATAAGAAATCAGTTTTTCGTGATATTCTGAACGAGCATTACTCTGAAAAGGGAAATTTGAAATATACGCTTGTTTATGTGCCGGAAGGCAACGACCCGAATGATTTTTTTGAAACAGACCTCTATTCCGAAACAGACCAAATAGAAGTTGATAACGATGCCGTTCATTTGATTGATGTTTTTACGCAAACGGTTAAAGATATTGATAAACGGACAACTATCTGTAAATTTATTTCTTCGACAGACGACAAGGAAAATATTTTAGGACAATTTGCCAATGGAGAGATTAACGTGCTTACTTCTATGAAATGTCTTGACGAAGGAATTGATGTTCCCCGTGCTGAATTGGCTATTTTCTGTGCAAGTACTGGAAATCCACGACAATTTGTACAACGCCGTGGAAGAATACTCCGACAGCATTCCGACAAACGATTTGCTTACATCCATGATTTAGTTGTGATTCCCAAAGTCAATCCCAACTGTTCGAGTTACGATATGGAACGTAGCATGCTGAAAAAAGAATTGGAGCGCGTTCGCAACTTTTCACTACTGTCGGAAAACAGTTCATACACCGTTACAACGCTTTTGGACATAATGAATTATTACAATTTAAACTTATATAACAATGAGTAACGAGGATAAAATGTTACAGTTAGTCCTGTCAGATACTAATTTGAGTTCGTTTTACGAATACAACGCAGACGATTTTCCAACGATAAAAGATGCGTTGGAATCTGATAATTCGCTTGTCGTTGCTGTGGCAAAAATTATTCGAGGCATTAAGGGTAATTCAGATAAAAGTGTTCACAAAGAAGTGTATAGCGAAGTTTTTAACTATCTTAAAAACAATTTATTATGAAGATAAAAGAAGTCGGAATAGAGAATTTTAGAAGTTACTACGGACTTAATCCTATTAAGTTCAGAGATGGGCTAACTTTATTTATCGGAGATAATGGAGATGGTAAAACCACGTTCTTTGAGGCATTAGAATGGCTGTTTGATACTTCAACTCAAAATAAAAATCTTCAATTAATTTCAGCAAAACGGCTTGCGGAACTGACTATAGGAGAAGTCGATAACGTTAAAGTTTCCATGATATTTGAACACGACGGAGAAAAAACGATTGAGAAATCATTTGATTTTTCAAAGCGAGATGAATCAAATGTACTTACATCAAATTATCAATTTAGAGGATTTGACGGTATTGGAACCGAACGAGTTCCGATAGAAGGTGGTAGGTTGTTAGACCGATGTTTTGATGCAGCGATTCGCAAGTATTGCCTATTTAAGGGAGAAACAGAGTTAAATGTTTTTAACAAGCCTGATGCAATGCGCTATCTGGTGGAAACCTTTTCAAACATTCGAGAGTTCGACCCATACGTTTCTTTTTCGGAATATGCAGAAACTAACTCTCAAAAAGCGTTGCAAAATGCCTTACAGTCAGATAAAAAGAACAGTCAGAAAGAAAAAATCTTGAATGCCGACATTGCAGATTTAAGGCTAAAATTGCAGAACGCAAAGTCTGACTTGACAAAAAATAGAACCGAAGCCACAAGTTACACTACCTTATTAGAAAATATTGAGAAAAATAAAGAGGCAAGCACTATTCTTAAAGACCTGAATGACAGGCTGAACAGTTTAAATGATAAATTGACTAAAACAAAGGCAAGAATAGATGAAAATTATACGATAAAACTCCTTGATGAACAATGGATTTTATGTGGTTTTTCAACAATTTTTGACCAATACAGGAAGAAAATTATCGCTGCAAGCAAAGATAAAAGGCGATTGGAAGATGAAGACACTAAACGTAAGGGTAAAGAAGAAGCATACAAGGAAATATCAAGTAGTCTGGCGAATGGAATAACTCCGCTTCCGCTGTATATTCCCGACCAAGATGTTATGGAAGAGATGATTAGAGATGAGTATTGCAAGGTATGCGGGCGAAAGGCTGAAAAGGGAACAGATGCATACAACTTTATGGTCAGCAAATTGACTGAATATTTAAAAAGTATAGAGCCTAAAAAAGAAGTTGACGAAAAACCATTATTTCCCAATAATTACATCAAAGAACTTGACGGTATGCGGTCAGGATTACACAATAATCAAGACGAGTTAAAAGCCTTGTTATCATCTATTAAAGACAATATTGAATTTAATGAAAAGCGAAAAGAAGAAGAACATAAAATTCACAATAGCATTGAAATAGAGGAAGATAATAAGAAAAAACTGTTAGCGCAAACTGACAATATTTCCGAAGAACAGTTGCTGAACGCTTATTACAATATATCAAACTGGTGGGAATCGAAGGCAAAGGCGGAAAAACAAATTGTGATACTTGAACAAACTGTCAAGGAATTATCGGACAAATTGGACGAAAAACTGGAAGACTATAATTCTCTGGCACAAAATTCGGAAGCAAGCATGTATGGCAAAGTGCATACTGCACTAAATAAGATTCAACGTGCTTTTGAGTATGCTCGCAAAAAAAATACGAACGATTTTCTTGAACTGTTGGAGACAAAATCAAATGTTTATCTTGAACGCTTGAATGAGGGCGACTTTCACGGAATCATACGAATCATCAAGAATCCCGATGATTCGGCACGAATTGAACTGTATGACAATCAGGAGAGGAACATATCCAATGCTAATACTGCTCTGAAAACGACTATGTATATGTCGGTACTTTTTGCTATATCGGAAATCACAACCATTAAGCGAGAAAACGACTATCCTCTCATCTTCGACGCTCCCACAAGTTCTTTTGCAGAATCAAAGGAGAGCGATTTTTTCAGGGTAATTGCTAATATAGAAAAACAGTGCATTATTTTCACGAAAAGTTTTTTAACAGAAGATAAACAAAATAAATGCAATGTACTGAACGAAGTGCAGATACAGACTTTGAAAGGCTCAGTGCATCACATAGAAAAACGCCGCCCGTTTGACGAAAGAAATTTATCCACTATTCAAACAACAATCACTCCTATAAAATAAAGTTATGGCAACAGAAAAATTATATGATGTATGGGCGCGTAGAAATCCAAATTTTGAAACTCATTTCGAAGAATCATTATTGAGAGAGTTTACCGATTATGGAATTGGAGCTTCTGAATTAACATCAGCTAAAGGAAAAATCCTCGGAGCTGGTTACGAATTATATATTTTTGCTTTCTTTCTCGGTCTTTATGCAGAACAAAAGCGTGAATTACAAGGTGAATACAAATCATTCGGACAACCTATTCAATTTTGGGGAAATCTGGAATCCAAGAAAGGTCGAAAAGCCTATCCGAAAATTCGCGAATATATTTTTGCCGCTTTAGTTGCAAGAACAGAAATTGATTTCATAGCCCTTGAAAAAGGCGATATAACTGTCCGCAAAGCGGTGGATTTTCTGATTGACACGATGGAACAATACACAAATTATGGCTTCTACATGATGTTAGACAAATTGAAAGTTAATCCTAATTATTTTTATAAGACCACGGGTTTTTTAGACATGATTTTGGATTATATACAGCCCCATACAAAAGATGATGCATTAAATGAGGATTTAGAGGAATTATAAATCCGGTATTGTTTTCTTATTTTATCCATTTATAAGAATAAATGATTATGACAGACACAATTAGAAATACAATTAATACTTTCCCTTGTGGTTTCGTGTTTACGCCAAAAGATTTTCCGATTGACAGAATAAAACAAGCATCAGTTAATCGAATATTGAATAATATGGTTGCGGATAAGCAAATCCGCCGGTTGTCCAAAGGACGCTTCTACAAACCCCAAATAACAGAATCCGACGAACTGTTGCCTGATATGTTCTAAACCATCAAAGATTTGATAGAAAAAGACGGCAAACAGATTGGATACATTACGGGGTATCAGATTTTCAATGAATTAAAACTATCCATACGATTCTACAACATATTACAGATAGGAATTGCAAAAGGAAAAAAGGCAACTGTGCGAGGAAATTATCAGATTCGTTTTGTCAAACAAAAAAATGCGATTACAAAGGATAATGTTCCATTACTCCAATTCCTTGATTGTTTAAGACTTTTCAAAATTATTTCCGATACAAATCCAAATCAGGCATGTCGACAATTAATTCATCTATTGAAGAACTTTGACGAAAAACAAAAGAATGTAATCAAGTTATTATCAGAAAATTACACACCACAAGCCGTAGCATTATTGGGTGCAATGCTTGAAATAATCAATCCCGAAGAAGATACTATTATTTTACTCAATAGGCTTATTCCTCAAACATCCTACAAATTGGACATATCGCACGAGGTATTATTAAATCAGCAAAAATGGAATATTCGTTGAAGATTGAGATTTGTTTTTAATGTTCAGAAAGATTCAGTATCTTTGTACCGAGTTGTTTGAAACAATGGAAAAACGAAGTAGAACAAAGAATTTCGCTCGTTTCTATATCATTACCCATTGCTACTTTTCTTTCTCATAAAAAACCTATTATTCAATAGATTAAAAATTCATTTTCAGGTTCTCAAAAAAAGAACTACAACATTTCAATATATTTACGCTGTTGGTCAAAAAATTCCGCTTGTGAAATCTCGTTTGATTGAGAAATTAAGGTAGATTGCCTTTTCAGGGAATTGAGCCATTTCTTTTGCATATTGGAAATATTGACATTGTGTATAACCATAGGATTTGCGGTAAATATCCAAATAATGGTCCTAATCGTATCATCATAAGCGTAATAATTTGTATTGGCGTGAATAGACAAAAAGGATAGGTATATATCTATTTTTGTTTTATAAGCGCCGAGGGTGCCTGTTTTTGCCGCATTTTCCAGTAACCCGACCAATCCGTTCATTTCTTTTTTAAGCAAAGATACATCTTCATCATTAAGCAGTTTCATTTGGTAATAATATTGAATTTCTTTTACCTGACTTAAAAAAGTATTTGGATCCAGAATTAGCGTTCTTCGTTTTAATTTCTCAAAATTGAAACGGATTCTCTTTTGCAAACTCATTATTTCCTGAGGTACTTCAATCGCTGAAAAATGCAGATTTAACGGCACTTCATTGTATTGATTCAACCATTTATAAAAAACAAATTTATGCAAATTATCAAAAAGCACATGAAAAGTCAGCGGAATCCGATTGAGTGACATTACAGAATCAGCTACTTTTGTCGTTTCTATTTTTTCGAGCAGTGTCGCGTATTTTTCAAGCATTACCGAATACACCTCATTCGGGTCCTTTTTATCTACGGAAAATTCAAAAAATGCGTGTTCGAAATCATTATTTCCGATTATTTCGTCAATAGAAAAGCCGAGCCTTACCGATAATTTGGCAAATTCATCTGCTGTAAAAGGAATTTCCCCCCGAATTCTGCGGTAGGCGGATTCGCGACTCATTTTTAAGACATTGCTTAAATAAGATGCTGTTTTAACTTTTGGCGGAATATTTTTTAGTATAGCATCTATCAAATTTTTATTAAAATTTTTTTCCATGATTTATAGTTTGTATGATTAAACTTCTATCATTTAAACAATTTTAGAGCGTCTTTTGTTCAATCATTTTTATTAAAAAAACAAATATCCGCCTTAAAAAAAATCAATACAGACAAAAATATACACTTTTGAAGGTTTTATCGCATCAATTTTCATCTAATTCTACAATTTAGGCAGGAAAATTCAAAAAAAATAACTTACTTTGCAGTCTGAAACGGTCGAATAGGCTATTTCTTGAAAATTTTTAACAAATTTAATTTCGATATGGCGCAACAAGAGGATGTTTTCAAAAAATTGGTTTCCCATTGCAAGGAATATGGTTTTGTATTCCCTTCGTCGGAAATTTACGATGGTTTGGGAGCTGTCTATGATTATGGACAAAATGGGGTCGAACTGAAAAACAATATTAAAAAATACTGGTGGGACAGCATGACGCTGTTGAATGAGAACGTAGTGGGAATCGACTCCGCTATTTTCATGCACCCGACCATCTGGAAAGCGTCCGGTCATGTAGATGCTTTCAATGACCCGCTTATCGACAACAAAGATTCCAAAAAACGTTACCGGGCCGATGTGCTGATTGAAGAGCAAATGGCGAAGTACGAAGATAAAATCAACAAGGAAGTTGAGAAAGCAGCCAAACGTTTTGGTGAAACTTTCGACGAGCAAAAATTCCGCGAAACCAATCCGAGGGTATTGGAAAACAAGGAGAAAATGGAAGAATTGCATATCCGGTTTGCCAAAGCGCTGAACGACGGCAATCTGGAAGAATTGCGCCAAATCATCCTTGATTACGAAATTGTATGCCCTATATCCGGAACCCGAAACTGGACGGAAGTCCGACAGTTCAACCTGATGTTTTCGACCGAAATGGGTTCAACCGCCGACGGAGCCTTGAAAATTTACCTCCGCCCTGAAACCGCCCAGGGCATTTTTGTCAACTTCCTGAATGTGCAAAAGAGCGGCCGTATGAAGATACCTTTCGGCATCGCCCAAATCGGGAAGGCGTTCCGCAACGAGATAGTCGCCCGTCAGTTTGTGTTCCGGATGCGCGAATTCGAACAGATGGAAATGCAGTTCTTCGTCCGTCCGGGCGAGGAGTTGAAATGGTTTGCACAATGGAAAGAAACCCGTATGAACTGGCACAAAGTCTTGGGCTTGGGCGACAAAAAGTATCGCTTCCATGACCACGACAAATTAGCGCATTATGCCAATGCCGCTACGGATATTGAATATGAAATGCCGTTCGGATTCAAGGAAGTGGAAGGAATCCATTCCCGTACCGATTTCGACCTGAGCAGTCACGAAAAATATTCGGGCAAGAGAATTCAGTATTTCGACCCCGAACAAAATCAGTCCTACGTTCCTTATGTGATTGAAACTTCGATAGGCGTCGACCGTATGTTTCTGAGTATTCTGGCCGGTTCGTACTGCGAAGAAAAATTAAGCGACGGCGAGACCCGCGTTGTACTTAAAATTCCACCCGTGCTGGCTCCTGTCAAATTGGCCGTTTTGCCCTTGGTGAAAAAAGACGGACTTCCGGAAAAAGCACGCGAAATAATGGATGCACTGAAATTCGAATTCCACTGCCAGTACGACGAAAAAGACTCCATCGGGAAACGCTACCGCCGACAGGATGCTATCGGAACGCCCTATTGTGTCACCGTCGACCACGACACTTTGATCGACAACTGTGTAACCATCCGCTACCGCGACACCATGGAACAGGAACGGGTACCTGTTGCAAATTTAGATAAAATCATTGCAGATAAAGTGAGTATGAAAAACTTATTAAAACAAATAAAGAAATGAAGCAGTTTTTTACTATTAATGCCGAAATGGGCAAAAAATTACCAATTGTCAATTCTCTCCGTTTATTGACAATAGCCGTTTTGCTTTTGGCCTTTGCTTCCTGTAACGACTCCGACAATATGGACAATGCATGGCAAGACGCCAATACGGAAGCTTATAACGCAATAACTAAAAATCCGGAGTACAAGGCGCTAAAAACGGAAACCGGTCCTACCGGTGTGTATTATAAAGTGATTAACAGTGGAGAAGGAACCGAACATCCACTCCAGACAAGTAGCGTGAAAGTGCTTTACAAGGGAAGTTATTATGACGGAACCGTTTTCGACTTAGGTTCCAGCTTAAACTGGGTTCCTTCCGAATTTTATCTTGGAAGCGGAGGAACCATCAGGGGATTCTCATTTGCATTGCAAAACATGGTTGTCGGGGATAAATGGGAGGTTTGGATACCTTATTATTTGGGATATGGAGCGACAGACTATTATAGTGGCTATACCTTAGTAATGAAGGGGAATACCACTTTGGTTTTTGATCTGGAATTAGTATCTATCACACAGTTTCCTAAATAACACGATCAAATCTCCATGAAAAAGACAATTTTTGTTGTTATGCTTGCAATAGCCATCTCAGCTTGTAATAGCCAAAAAGAAGAAGAAGAAGTAAAACAGGAAGAAGCGATTGAAATTATTGAAAAAAAACCGGTTGAAGTGAAAGACGGACGCTTGTCGGCCGAAGTTCTTCACCTGCTTGGGCAAGTGACCGGTGTAACGATTTCTCCGGACGAGCAGACCATACTCTATGGAGTGTCATATGCTGACATCGCGCAAAACAAACGAAATCGGGAATTGTTTACCATCCACGTTGATGGAAGCAATAAAAGACAAATTACCGCTTCGCCCAAAAGCGAAGGAGATGCCCAATGGATAAAGGACGGTCGGAAAATCGCGTTTATTTATGACGCCCAAATCTGGGAAATGAATCCCGACGGTTCCGACAGAAAACAAATCAGTGATTACGAAAATGGCATCGAAGGTTTCAAAATTTCGCCCGATGGTAAAAAAGCGCTTTTTATCAGTCAGGTAAAATCGTTCGAAAAGAGTTCGGAAAAATATCCGGATTTGGACAAAAGCAGCGGACGGATTATCGACAACCTGATGTACAAACATTGGGATGAATGGGTAGAGACGATTCCGCATCCTTTCTTAGCCGATTTCGATGGGGATACTGTGAACAATATCATTGATATTCTGGAGGGAGAACCTTTCGAAGCGCCGATGAAACCCTTTGGTGATATAACGCAATTCGACTGGTCGCCCGACAGCAAAATCATTGCCTACACTTCCCGAAAAAAGACAGGAAAAGACTATGCCTGTTCCACCAATTCCGATATCTATTTCTACATCATCAAAACAAAAGAAACGAAAAATATAACGGAAGGAATGATGGGGTATGACCTTCATCCGAAGTTTTCTGCCGACGGAGGCTACTTAGCTTGGCGAAGCATGGAACGCGACGGTTACGAATCGGACAAGGACAGGCTCTTTATCCTAAACCTCCATACCGGCGAAAAGAGATACCTGACCGAATATTTCGATTACAACGTAGACGACTTCTGCTGGGATGCAACTTCTACCAATATTTTCATTGTAGCCAATGTACAAGGCACCTCTCAATTGTATCGCGTCAACGCTTTAAACCCGTCGACCAACGATGAAAATTTTATCGCCCCAATCACCAAGGGTCAGTACGACTATGCTTCGGTTGCTTTCGTAAAAGGATTCCTGATAGGATTGCGACATTCCATGTCTTCTCCGAATGAGGTATTTACCGTGAGTTTAATTGATGGAAAAGAAACGGATATCTCGCAAGAAAACAAAGAGATACTCAACCGGATAACAATGGGGAAAGTAGAACCCCGCCTGATAAAAACTACCGACGACAAAGATATGTTGACATGGATTGTCTATCCGCCTGATTTTGACCCGACAAAAAAATATCCGGCCTTACTGTATTGCCAGGGAGGCCCACAAAGCACGGTCAGCCAATTCTGGTCGACACGATGGAACCTGCAATTGATGGCGGCGCACGGTTATATCATTGTAGCCCCCAACCGGCGCGGTGTTCCCGGATTCGGGCAGGAATGGAATGAACAAATCAGCGGCGATTACGGCGGACAGAATATGAAAGATTACTTTTCCGCTATCGACGAAATGGCTAAAGAACCCTATATCGACGAAACCAAATTGGGGTGCACCGGCGCCAGTTATGGCGGTTTTTCAGTCTACTGGATAGCCGGAAACCATGACAGTCGCTTCAAAGCTTTTTGGGCGCATGCAGGTATTTTCAATGTGGAAGCCCAATACTTGGAAACGGAAGAAATGTGGTTTGCCAACTGGGATTTGGGCGGCCCGTTCTGGGATAAATCCAATGTAATAGCACAAAACAGTTTTGCTAATTCTCCCCACCGGTTTGTGGAAAAATGGGATACGCCCATCGCCGTCAGCCACGGGGAATTGGATTACCGGATTCTGGCTTCCCAAGGAATGATGGCTTTCAATGCAGCACAATTGCGGGGTATCCCTTCCAGAATGTTGATTTTCCCGAATGAAAACCACTGGATAAGCCAACCGCAAAACGGAATTTTGTTCCAACGCGAGTTTTTCCGTTGGTTCGACCAATGGTTAAAATAAAAGAGATAAGCAGGTTAATTTTCGATTATGTTAATACGCCTTTATGAAGAAAATCCCAATCAGCGGGAAGTTGACAAGATTGTTGCTATCTTGAAAGATGGCGGTATCATCATCTATCCTACCGACACAGTGTATGCTATGGGTTGCGACGCTTTGAACGTAAGGGCAATCGAAAGAATCTGCAAGATAAAAGATATCAATCCGCAAAAACGCAATCTGTCTATCATTTGTCCTGATTTGAGCAATATCAGCGAATATGCCAAAGTCGATAATGCGGTGTTCAAACTGATGAAACGCAATCTTCCGGGCGCTTTCACCTTTATCCTGAATGCGACCAATAATTTGCCTAAAATTTATAAAAACCGGAAAGAAGTCGGCATTCGCATACCGGACAACAATATCATCCTCACCTTGGTGCGGGAATTAGGGAATCCCATTCTCACAACATCCGTGCGCGACAAGGACGATTTTATGGGATACAGCACAGACCCTGAACTGATAGCGGAAGAATACGGCGAAATCGTAGATGCGGTAGTCGATGGCGGCTACGGTGGTCTGGAACCCTCTACCATTGTGAATTGCACCGGCGAAGAAATCAAAATTGCAAGGCAAGGAAAAGGCGAATTGGTGGAATAATGAATAGAATGCGGAGGACACGGATTAGGCGGATTAACGCGGATTTTTTATCAATCCGCTTGGGTTGCATCATCTGCCTCCTACTGGTTGCTTGCCCAAACAGCGTTCACGCCCAGGGAATCGTTCCGCCTTTGGACATACCGCTGCTTCTCAGCGGAAATTTCGGAGAACTGCGGAGCAACCACTTCCATTCGGGCATTGATTTCAAGACCCAGGGAGCTACCGGACTCCCGGTGAAATCGGTTAAAGACGGTTCTATCTCCCGGATAAGCGTAAGCCCTTACGGCTACGGAAGGGCTGTGTATATTGATCATCCGGATGGCACTACTTCCGTTTACGGGCATCTGGAGCGTTTTTCTCATAGAATAGAAACCGTGGTGCGGGACAGTCAGTACCGGGAAGCGTCTTTTTCGGTCAACCTGCGGTTTTCAGCCGATGAATTGGTCTTGAAAAAAGGCGAGGTTTTCGCTTTCAGCGGAAATACAGGCGGTTCCGCCGGCCCCCACCTGCATTTCGAATTTCGGGATACACAAATGGAAACGGCGCTCGACCCCCTACCCTATTTCAAAAAATACATCAAGGATGTGCAAGCCCCCGAAATCAGGAGCCTGATGTTCTTCCCTCAGCCGGGAAAAGGAATCATAAACGGCAATACGGGAAATCAAATCATCGCCCTATCTCAGGATAAAGCCGGGAAAAAGCAACTCACCCAGTCTGTGAAAGCATGGGGAGCCATTGGAATAGGGATCAAGGCTTATGACCGGATGACCGGAACCGCCAATATCTATGGCGTGAATGAAATCACTTTAATCATTGATAATACCGAAGTGTATTGCTCGGAGATAGCGAATTTTGCTTTTGAGGATACCCGTTATATCAATAGTTTAATCGACTGGAAAGACTGGAAGGAAAACAATTCTTTCCATATAAAATCGTTCATTGAACCCGGCAACAAACTCGCCATCTATCATGCGCTCTCCGATGGAATTATTACCCTGTCGGAAGAAAAAACGTATCATTGCAAATATATTTTGAAAGATGTTTTTGGAAATACCACTACTTTGCCGTTCGAAATCACCGGTGTAAGGCAGAATATCCCGGAATACAAGCCAAAAGGGATATTATTTTCCTATAACCGACACAATACGCTCAAAGAGAAAGGTGTTGATCTGAACATTCCCGCGGGCAATTTATATAAAGACGCTTGGTTGCCTATCGAAACGACGGCCGGTTATACGGATTTCGCTCCGCTTTATTCCCTTGGCGAACAAACGCCTTTACACAGCTATTGCGAACTGACGTTGGCCATTCCGAACGATACCTATCCGGATAAAAGCAAATACGGTGTAATTGCAGTCTCCGGCAAAAGAAACGCTTGGTTAGGCGGTAAATACGATGCAGGAAAGATAAAGACCCGCATCCGTGAATTGGGCGATTTTTCGGTCACAATCGACACGGTTCCACCGGTTATTACCCCTGTGAATCCAACCAAATGGACAAAAAACAGACGCTTTTCTTTCAAAATATCCGACAACCTGAGCGGAATAGAATCGTACAAGGGCGATTTAGACGGCAATTTTGTTTTGTTTGAATACGACGCCAAAACCAACTCCCTGTTTTACGAATACGATTCCCAGCGCATGCCAAAGGGGGCAAAGACACTGCATCTTATTGTGAAAGACGGTGCAGGCAATCAATCGGAATTCGGTTGGGAAATTTTTTGAAAAAGGAAGTTGTGATAATAACAAATTGTTGATAACTTTTATTTTTTCTTGGTCGCATCTGATTTATTTTTTTGTATATTTGCCAAAATATAGCAAA
>JAITNQ010000022.1 GCA_031290435.1 Candidatus Symbiothrix sp.
ATGTGGGAACATGGCATAGTGAAATACATGAAAGACAAGTCAATAGTCTTTTATAATGTGGATGTTGGGAAAGACTTTCTTCGAGAAAGAATATCCGTCAAAGTTACTTCCGGAGAACGGGATATTATGAGAAGTGTACATGTGTTGGATGAATATCTTTCAACGTGTTCTATTTCTAAGAAAAGTGTTCACCCCCGTGTTATAGGGCTTTGGGGAGAGATAGGAGTTGCCGCAAAGGCGTTTATAGAACAACAAAAGTCAGCGAGACGTTGTGAAACGACCTTGGGAGGTTACACCCTTTACTTGAGTTATTTTATAACCCACTTGACCAAGTCCGGTATTACATCGGTTACAGCTATTAATGAAAGCGCTATCCTACAGTTTATGTCATCATTGATAAACAACAGGAGATGTGTAGTGTCAACCTTGAGATTGTTTTGCCGGTTTCTCTATGAGAAAGGAGAGACCATCCATGATCTTTCTTACATTTTATCCGGGTACAAATATAAAGAGAAACGAGAAAAGCTACCTTCTGTTTACACAAGGGAAGAAGTAAAGGAGATAGAATCTATCATAAGCAGAGTTAGCGCAGTGGGGAAACGGGATTATGCTATTTTGTTGCTTGCCTCCCGTTTAGGACTTAGGGCATCGGATATTGCCGGACTGCGATTCTCCAATTTGGATTGGGAAAAGAGTCTAATCCGGCTTCAACAGTACAAAACAAAGCGGGAAATCGAACTTCCCTTGCTGGCAGAAGTAGGAGAATCTATTATAAAATTATTTTGCAGCAGCACAAGCTTTTTCTTCTGTTGAATTACAATTTGAATTAGTTTCTTCCAAAACACATGAAATTTCCACGAGACATTTTTCATTTTCATTTTGTGCCAACGCTTCCACATTCGCCAAAGAAACATCAGATGTGTAAGCCTTTATTTGATTTAATTCAGATACGCTACAAAGATATAGAAATATTTTTTAAAACAAATGATTTTTTTGAGAAATTTTAAAAATATTTTTTCCACCGGAAACCATGCCATTAGCAAGCTCATTATTTACCGCAAAAACACTTGATAAAGCTTATTGTACTTATTACGCTAAGTAAACCCGCATCTCATTACCTTATCGTACTTATTACGATAAGTGATGCCGTAACATTTTAATATTCAAAGTGATACAGTTTTATTATTCAAGCAAAAACCTCAAATCGTCAATAGAATGTAAATCCCTTTGCTGCAAGCCTTTTTTGAATAGTCTCGCCGACCTCGAACCGATTAGTTTCAGTTGGCCGTTTTCCAAAAGGAACAGGGTAGATTCGCGCAAGCCTACAACGTAAATATCGGGATTGATTTCGATAAATTCTTTGATGCGGACTTCCCGTGTTTCTCCACCGAACCCTACCAGATGCGCATCCAAATAATGCGGATTTATCTGAAACGGAATCAGGTTCAAGGTATCGAAGCCATGCGGGTCTGTAATCGGCATGTCGTTGGTTGTTCGCAAAGTAGGACACGCTACATTGCTTCCTGCACTCCAACCGATATAAGGCGTTCCTTCAAGGACTTTCTTGCGAATAGGCTCCATAATGCCTAAGTCGTGCATCTGCCGTACCAATTGCCATGTATTTCCTCCACCGACAACGATGGCTTGTGCTTCTTCTACTGCTTTGACAGGATCTTCCGCATGGTGAATGCTCGTTACATGATGGCCTAATTCCGAAAAACGGGTTTCCACTTTAGTTTCGTATTCGTTGTAACTGAAAGTAACTGCTGCATAAGGAATAAACAAGGCGTTAACCGGATTATTCCCCAAAAAGACTTGGATCTCTGTTCCCGGCCAAAACAAATAAGGTTCGCCCGGATTGGTAGAATTACTCAATAATAAAAGTTTCATAACATATTTATGTGTTATATTAAGTCAAATGATTTGCAAGTTTATTGAAAATTTTTCAAATAAAAAAATTTTGGAATAAATATGGTTGTTTTTTAAAAATTATGTACCTTTGTAGCCAAATTATCGAGTATGTTGCTCAAAAAATGGACAGGAATTTTATTTATTTTTACGGCTAATATTTTTTTATTAGCCCATAACATTGTTCCGCACCATCATCACGACGGAATTCCTCATTTCGTTTTTTCCGATTGTTGTTCTCATCACCATGACGACGATTGCTGCAATCATGGGGAAAACGGCGCTTGTTTGTTCGAGCAGAATATTGATGCTGTATATGAAAACGGCAAAGAAGATTGCGATTGTGCGTCATGCACAGCGCTACAACATTCTGGAATGTTGTTACAGGCTGTTTTACTGACTTTTACTTACGACTTTTCTTTGGTTCGAGAAACTGATTTTTCCCTCGATCCACCCTATTTAATAAATTATTATAGTGACTACCTGAACCAAGGTTTGGGTCTGCGTGCACCTCCTATTTCGCTTGGATAAAGTCGATTAGCTTAACTAAGCGATTTTTTGCAGGTTTACTCCCAACTTCAACAAACAGTTTGGGATTATAAATAATTTATTAAAAAACAATTAATCATGAGAAAAATATTTTTTGCTGCGCTGATTATCAGCATAGCGCTTGTCGGTTGTAAACACAGCCACAATCATGAGCACGATCATGAGCATGAGCATTGCGATCATGACCATGATATTGAAAATCAAGAACATGAAACTTCTGCCGATATTATTCATTTCCACACCGAACAACAGGAAAAAATTGATTTTTCGGTGGAATTGCCTTTGATTGAGCCTTTCGGACAAATAATCAGAACTACGGCGCAGGTACAGCTTTCACCTGAGGATGAAACAATTATTTCTGCCCGTATGTCGGGAATTGTCTTGTTTTCAGGGAATAATTTGCAAGAAGGTCAATCCGTAAACACCGGTCAGGTATTGTTTCAAGTTTCCGGAACGGAATTGGTTGATGGTAATTTTCAGACACGTTTTACGGAAGCTTTGAATAATTACAAAAAAGCCGATGCAGACTACAAAAGGGCGCAAGAATTGAAAATCGATAAAATTGTTTCCGAAAAGGATTTTCTTCAAATTCAGGCAGATTACGAAATCGCAAAAACCGTTTATGATAATCTTCGCCGGAATTTTGGCGATGGCGGACAAAAAATTTCCGTTCCTTTTCAGGGTTTTATCAAGCAGGTTTTTGTGGAAAACGGACAATTTGTGAACGAAGGTCAGCCCTTGGTCGCCGTTTCCAAAAATAAATCCTTGCTGTTAAAAGCGGATGTACGAGCTAAATATGCAACTTTGTTGCCTTATTTGTTTACGGCTTCGGTGGTAACTCCTGATAAATCCAAGATTTATGGTTTGGACGAATTAAACGGAAAAATTCTGTCTTTCGGAAAGTCCATCAATACAAATAATTACATGATACCTGTCAGTATTCGGATCGACAACAAAGCCGGATTTATTCCGGGAGGTTTTGTGGAAATTTATCTGAAAACCCGTTCCGAAAAGCCGGTGACGACTGTTCCTGTTTCAGCTTTAACCGAAGAACAGGGCGTTTATTTTGTGTATGTACAACTAAGTCCGGAAACTTTTGAAAAACGGGAAGTTACAGTTGGATTGAATGATGGAATTCGAACGGAGATTTTGTCGGGTTTGGATAAGGATGAACGAATTGTGAGCCGTGGCGCCGTTTCCGTTAAGTTGTCGCAGGCTACAGGCGCTTTGGATCCACATGCAGGACATATTCATTAAAATAAAAATAATATGTTAAATAAAATAATATCTTTTTCGCTTAACAATAAATTATTCATATTGTTAGCAGCTTTTCTGCTGATCGTTTTCGGAATTTATACAACAGAAAAAACGGATATCGATGTTTTTCCCGACCTGACTGCGCCTACAATAGTGGTAATGACCGATGCCGAGGGAATGGCAGCCGAAGAAATCGAACGATTGCTTACTTTTCCTATCGAAACAGCGGTGAACGGAGCGATGGGCGTTCGTCGGGTACGTTCGTCTTCCACGCAAGGCTACTCTTTTGTTTGGGTAGAATTTGATTGGGGAACGGATATTTTCAGGGCACGCCAGATTGTTAGTGAGAAAATGCTTACTTTGGCCGAAACCATGCCCGAAGGCGTCCGGCCGGTTTTAGCTCCCCAATCGAGCATTATGGGAGAAATATTTTTCATTGGTTTTCAGTCTGATACAACAAATATGACCGATTTGAGAACGATTGCCGAATGGGTCGTAAAGCCTGTAATTCTGGCTACCGGTGGTGTATCGCAAGTAACGATTATCGGGGGAGATTACAAGCAATATCAAGTTTTGGCCGATCCGCAGTTGATGAAATATTTCAAGGTATCGCTGAACGAACTGTCGGAAACGTGCGCAGGAATAAGCGAAAACGCATCGGGAGGGGTCATGCGTGAATTCGGCAACGAATACAGCGTTCGTGGCATTGCGCGTACCCACGATTTGGAAGAATTGGGCAATACCCTTGTAAAAATGAACGGAAACCAAGCGATTTTTCTGGAAGATGTGGCAGAAGTGAAAATCGGAGCGGCAGTAAACATGGGGTCGGCGTCGCAAAACGCCAAACCTGCCGTAATTCTTTCGGTATCCAAACAGCCGAATATCAATACGCTGAATGTTACGAAAAACGTAGAAAAAAATCTGGAAGCGCTGCGGCAATCGCTTCCTTCGGATGTGAAACTCGACACGAAAGTTTTTCGTCAAGCCGATTTTATCGAAACTTCGGTTAACAATGTGGGACGAGCTTTGATTGAAGGCGCGGTGTTTGTGCTTATCATTCTTTTCCTCTTTTTGGGGAGTTTTCGCACTACATTGATTTCCATCCTTGCCATTCCGCTTTCGTTGTTGGGAACGGTGATTGTGTTGCATTTGCTGGGTATGAACATCAACACGATGAGTCTGGGTGGAATGTGCATCGCTATCGGTTCTTTGGTCGATGATGCGATTATCGACGTGGAAAATGTGTATAAACGCTTGAGGCAAAATCATCGGAAACCCAAGTCGGAACAGGAAACGGTTTTCAATATCGTTTTTAATGCTTCTCGCGAGATACGGGCATCTATCCTGAATGCGACGTTTATCATCATTGTGGCGTTTCTGCCCTTGTTTTTTCTTTCCGGAGTAGAAGGACGAATGCTTAAACCATTGGGTATCACTTATGTCATTTCGCTTTTTATGTCGTTGATAGTTGCCATGACCTTGACGCCTTTGCTTTGCAAAATGATGCTGTCGGGAGAAAAATATCTGGCGAAAAACGAAAAAGACAGTTGGCTTGTTGCGATATTGACCAAATACTACGAACGTTCATTGTTACTAGCTTTGTCTTATAAAAAGACGGTTTTAATCTCGGCTTTTGCCTTGTTTGTTCTTTCAATCGGTTTGTTTATGACGATGGGGAGAAGTTTTCTGCCTGAATTTAACGAAGGCGCTCTGACGATTACCGCTGTTTGTAAGCCGGGAGTATCTTTAAATGAAACCGACCGTTTGGGCAACCGGATGGAAGAGGAATTACTGAGCATTCCCGAAGTTGAAACGACTGCACGACGAACGGGTAGGGGTGAGTTGGACGAACATTCTCAGGCGACCAATTCGACGGAAATTGATGTAAAATACAATTTGACAAAGCGTTCCAATGCCGATTTTCTGGTTGAAGTCAGGCAAAAGTTAAGCGAAATTCCGGGTATTGCTTCTACAATCGGACAACCTATCGGACATCGTATCGACCATATTTTGTCGGGTACTCGCGCCAATATTGCCGTCAAAATTTTCGGACACGACTTAAATCGTTTATTTTCTTTGGCTAATCAAATAAAAAATGTGATTTCCGATATTCCCGGTTTAGTCGATATAAGTGTGGAACAGCAAATGCAAGTTCCTGAAATACAAATCAAAGCCAACCGCAGGGTCTTGGCTCGCTACGGAATTACGATGAACGATTTCAACCGTTTTGTCAGCCTTGCTTTTTCGGGTGAAAAACAGGCGGAAATTTTCGAAGGTCAACGGAATTTCGATTTGGTACTCAAGTTGAAACCTGAATATACGACTACGATAGACGGACTTAAATCGGCTTTGATAGATACCGGCGACGGAGGAAAAATTCCGTTGGAAGAAGTGGCTGATATTGTTTCTACTACGGGACCCAATGCCATCAGTCGTGAAAATGTACAACGAAAGATTGTTGTTTCAATCAATGTTGCCGGTCGTGATGTGGGTACGGCAGCCAATGAAATTCAGAAAACGATTGTGTCGAAAATTACACTTCCGGAAAATTATCGCATCGAATACGGCGGACAATTCGAAAGCGCAAAAAACGCTTCAAGAACTTTGTTGTTCGCTTCATTGATGGCCATTGGTATAATTTTTGTGCTTCTGTATCAGGAATTTAAAAATACCTTATTGACGGTAATTATTTTAATTAATCTGCCTTTGGCTTTGATTGGCGGGATATTGGCGGTATTTTTCACCTCCGGCGTCGTAAGCATTCCGGCAATCATCGGTTTTATTACCCTTTTTGGTATTGCTACGCGCAACGGTATTTTGTTGCTGTCGAATTACCGGCATCTCGAAAAAGACCTATCCCCAGAAGGGAGGGGAGAAGTATTGGAAGAACTCATTGTCAGAGGTTCGTCCGGTCGCCTGAATGCCATTCTGATGACGGCGATTACAGCCGGTTTGGCGCTTATCCCGATGGTTTTCAACGGAGATAAACCCGGCAATGAGATACAAAGTCCTATGGCGACAGTGATTTTGGGAGGTTTGATAACTTCCACACTGTTGAATATTTATATTGTACCGATATTATATAAATGGTTAAAAGAACGATGAAACACTTATTATTAAATTTTTTCGGATTAATTTTTTCAATATGCTGTGCGACAACTATTTTTGCACAGGAACCTATTCTTGAACAAATAGAGCAAAACAACACTGTTTTGGCTACCCTCCGCAAACAAGCCGATGCCGGCAAAATTGTCAATAAGACAGGTATTTATCCCGAAAATCCCGAAGCAGAATATCATTATCTGTGGGGCAGTCCCGCAGCGCCGGGTAATCGCGTCGATTTTTCCCTTGTTCAGCGTTTTGACTTTCCGACGGCGTATTATTACAAAAAGAAAGTTTCCGACGCCCAAAACAAGCAATTGGATTTAAAATACCGGACAGAACGTAAAAATATACTTGTGGAAGCACAAACTATTTGTGTTCGTTTAATTTATCAAAATGCTATCTCAAAAGAATTATCGTTCAGGTTGCAACATGCACAGCAGATAGCCGATGCCTATCAATCGCGTTTGGATAAAGGCGATGCTTCCGTTTTGGATTTAAACAAGGCAAAAATCAATCTGTTGAATATTAAAAAAGAATATGAGATTGCGATTGCAGAAAAGAATTTCCTGTTGTCGGAACTGACACGTTTGAACGGCGGTATTCCACTTGAATTTGAAATCTCCGATTTTTCGGAAGTTATGCTTCCCGGTTCTTTCGAAACATGGTTTGAAGCTCAGAAAGAAAAAAATCTTGATTTGCAATATCTTGCGAAAGAAACAGGATTAAGTCGTGAAACCGAAAAATTACAACGTTCGATGAATTTGCCGAAAATTTCCGCCGGATATATGAGTGAAAAAATACTGACAGAACAGTTTCAGGGAGTTACGCTTGGACTTTCCATTCCTTTGTGGGAAAATAAAAATTCGGT
>JAITNQ010000061.1 GCA_031290435.1 Candidatus Symbiothrix sp.
GCAGTAACAGCTGTTGACGGCGTTTCCGATTTCGAAGTAAATCTGGAAACCAAAGTAGTAAGCATCACTTTTGATGACCAAAAGGTTAACCCCGAACAATTGAAAGATGCAATTGTAGCGGTTAAACATACGGCCGAAGATTACGACGCCAATGATGTAATTGAAAGAACCGTTTCTTTCAAAGCCGAACAAATTCATTGCGGCGGATGCGTGAGCAAAGTACAGAAAAACTTGTCGGCAGAATCCGGAATTATCAGCGTAGAAGCGGATGCTGCAACCAAACAAGTCAAGGTTCAATACGACGCAAACAAAGTAAGTTCCAGTGAGTTTAAAAACTATTTCAAAAAATTTGACTACACCGTTACGCGCTATTGGGAAAGCGAAAAAGTTAAGTATGCCCGGTTCACAGGCGAACAAATCGGCGACAAGTTAGCCGAACTGGAAAAAAGCCTCAAAGACCTGAAAGGCGTACTTGATTTTACCATCAACGAAAAAACCAATACCGTTGCCGTTGCATACAACCAGACCGTATTAGCGGAAGACGTTCTTGCAGAAAACATCAAGAAGAACGATTTAAACTTGGTTGCTTCAAAATAACTAATAACTTGTTTTTAAATTAAAGCTGTCTGAATTGTTGCTACGGATTTGATCCGTGCAACAAAACAGTCGGCGAAGTCAAAGTTATCTGTACTTTTTTGAAATGAAGTAACTTTGGAGCGGCGTCAAGGTAGAAAAATTGGCTGTCTATGATTACACCTACAAAAAAATTGTCATTCACAAAACCGTAAATTGTATATGGTTGGGTTTTTTGCACCTGCAATTCTGATAGTTAATGGTACGGATAAAAGGTCACAGATAACTTACTCCAAACATTTATTAAATAAAATATAATGACAAAGATTAATATAATCCTGCTGATTATTGTTACAATGTTTGTTTTTTTTCAATCTTGTAATAATAAAGAAATTATTTCATCCAGAGAAGATGAAGGCGAGGGCGAGGGTGCATTTTTGTCGCATGAGGAGGCCAGCCTATTGGCTGTGGACTATTTATATTTGAGAGATAGTGTTTTTTATCTTGAACTTTCGAAAAAGCAAGCCCTTAATTTGGGACTTACGGAATTTCAATACAACAGGGCATTACAGGAGGTTGCAAGAGCAAATGTCGGACTTGATAGTATAAGAAGACATTTAAAAGATTTTGGGGAAAATTATCATCTTGTACTTCCATATCCTCAAAAAGGGAGAAATGCAATTTCTGATCCTCAAAAAAAAAGATTAGACTGAGAGCAAGTGCGGGTACAATTCTGTTACCGGCAAATGTGCAGATAGCTATTCCGGCTCCGCCTCCGTCTTCTTCTTATACTCCCACTGTAATAACAGTAACAGGAGAATCATCTTGCATAGGAGGATGGGTAGCAATAGAGTATTCTTTTTTAAAATTATTTTATTAAAAAATTAAAATTATCAATATTAAAAAATTTATTTATCAAAAAAAATATCAACATTATGAAAACGAAAATTAAATTTTCAGTAGTTATTTTGAGTCTTTTGTTATCAATAAACGGACTCAATGCACAAAACGTGAAAGGGAAAATAGTAGATAAGAATGGAGATCCTATTTCGGGAGCCACCATTTCTTACGGTGAAAACCAAGGAATAACTGCCGACAATAAGGGCGAATTCACGGTTAATTTGGCTGAAGTCGGTAAGCAATTTTCCGTTAATTCATTAGGTTACAAGTCAAAACAAGTCAATTTAAACAACAGGTCAAGGGATTTGACCATCCAATTAGACGAAGACCTAAAGACATTGGATCAGTTAGTTATTACCGGTTATGGAAAATCTTCCAGAGAAAAACTGACAGGTTCGGTTAGTTCTATTACAGCGGAAACCTTGGCGCAATATCCGGGAACAAGCGTATTGGAAGTGCTTCAGGGACGTGTAGCCGGACTGTCTATTGCGAAAAGCAGTGGTTTATCCGGTTCAAATGCCTCCATCAATATTCGTGGATTAAATACACCGAGCGGAGCTGTTGGGGATGCTTGCGGATGCTGTACTACCGGAGAATCCACCAATACAGAGCCACTGATCATCATCGACGGTGTTCCTTTTATTAATCAAAGTATTTCTCCTTTGGATATTGGTGCTGTCGGCGCCACAGGTCCATTAGCCACGCTCAGCACTTCCGATCTTGAACGCATTGACGTTTTGAAAGATGCTGATGCAACAGCTATTTACGGGTCACGCGGTGCAAATGGAGTCATTCTTATCTCCACGAAAAAAGGTGCGAAGAATTGATTTTATTCAATTCTTCTTACTTACTTAATTATTAAAGCAAAAGCACATCTTAATCCCCCTTCTTAAAAACGGTATTTCGATGTGCTTTCTTACAAAAAAATTGTCATGACAAAATTACACAATATTTTCTTTATAAAAAAGAATTTTATTCTTTTATTATTGCTTTTAGGATTTTTTTTCAATTATTCCACTATTTCCGCACAGGAAAGCAAGACAAAACAAATCATTCGGGGCGTTGTAAGTGATAAAGTTACGAAGCAAAGTCTAAAAGGGGTTTCTCTTTATATCAATGGTAATCATGTGGCTACGAGCAAAGGAGAGGAAGGCCGATTCCAGTTTGAGGGGTATTTTTCAGGTAAAAACGGAAATAATCTTTTTGTTTTGGAAGTCGTATACCGCGGCTATCAAACACAAAAGATATTAGTGAAAGATCCCAACCAACTTCTGTTCATCGAATTATTAAAGGGTGGAGATACAGACCCTGATGAAACGTCCGCAACAAAAACGCAAACAGGTAATGTTTTCAATATCGGCTCCGAAGTGATCGAACAAGAGCAAACCATCAACACGGTAAACTCCTTGAAAGGACGTGTAGCCGGAGTTACCACAGATGGCGGCAACATTCAAGTTCGCGGTGAGTTATTCCATCCTTTGTATGTTGTGGACGGTGTTCCTTTGCCCACCCAATTTGTAAATTCAAGTTCGCAATCTAATCCATTGAATGCATATAATAGTTCTAATGTTGAAAAAATTGAGATATTGAAAGACGCCGATGCTACCGCTATCTATGGAGGCAAAGGAGCGAATGGTGTAGTGTTGATAACGACCAAGAATGTGAAGAATACAGATTACTTGAATGTTACAGCATCGGCAAGCATAGGTATTACAGGTGTAAATACGTGGTATGATTTTCTTTCTACCGAAGAATATTTGGATTTCAGACAAAAAGCTTTTGCTGCAGATGGAATTACGCCTGACGCAGAAAATGCTTACGACCTCTTGATTTGGGGTGATAAATACCATACGGATTGGCAAAAAGAATTTGTTGGAAAAATAGGAAAAGTATATACCGGAAATCTGAGTATAGCGGCGGGAAACGATAAGACCCGGTTTTTCGTCAACACAGATTATTACGAATCCGGCAATGTTTATCTGGCAGAAGATGATGATAAGGCCAAACGTATCAATACGAGAATATTGGTCAATCACTTCGGTTTTAATGGCAGATTGCAGTTTAATGCTTCTTTGGCATTCAATACTTTTAATTCAAAATCAAGGGGATTAGACCCAGATTCTTATGTTGTGTACGCCCCTAATCAACCGACACTTAACGATGACGGTTCTCTCTATTGGCTCAACTCCAGTGTCATAAATCCTTTAAGGTCTAAGTATGCAAATGTAACAAATAAAAACACCACAATATTGGGTAATTTTCAACTCTCCTATCGTTTATTCAGTGAGTTGGAAGTCAAAGTAGATGCCGGCTATACACGGAACACAGGCGATCAGCTTCAAACTTACTCACAAGAATATTTAAATCCTTATGCAGATAACTCTTACAAAAACAGGTTGCTTGCAGGTGACAGTTATTCGGAAATATTCTTGGTAGAACCGCAGCTCAATTACAGTAAATTGTTCGGAAAGGGTGTGGTGTCGGCTTTTGTAGGAGCAACCTTGCAAACAGAAAGTGCAACCAGTGATGATTTTGAACTTCGAGATTTTCCCGTCGAATCCCTGTTTAGAAATTACGCTTCGGCTGCTGTAAAATATTCGGTAGCGAGCGGTACCCGAGAAAAAAAATATGCCTCCCTATTCGGGCGAGTCACTTATGATTACAATAATCGCTACATATTCAGTACGGTATTGCGGCGTGATGGATCGTCCATCTTTGCAAAAGGCAACCGTTTCGGAAATTTTTGGTCTTTTTCCGGAAGTTGGATTTTTTCCAAAGAAAGTTTTATCCATGATAACCTGAGATTTTTGAATTACGGAAAACTGAGAGCAACCCATGGTGTGACCGGAAACGATAATGTGGCGGCCTTTTTATTTCTCAATGCTTATTCGGTATCTACCTATCCTTACGCCGGAAACTCCGGTTTGTATCTGTCGCAGGTAGCTAATCCGGATTTTAGTTGGGAAGTAACCCGAAAATCGGAGATTTCTTTGGATTTGGCATTATTTAATAATCGTTTGCAGATAAATTCCGCTTTCTATCGTAACCAATCTCACAATTTTATTGGCGGTGTACCATTGGCTTCCCAAGCGGGATTAACGGAATATAAAAACAATATTCCGGAAGCAACGATACGAAATCAAGGACTTGAAATAGACCTCTTATCAACTAATATTTCGACAAAGGGTTTTCAATGGTTGACGACACTCATGCTAACCGTACCACAAAATAACACTTTGCTAAAGTACGATGACTTGGCAAATTCATCCTATGCAAACAGTTTTGTTGTGGGAAAATCTTTAAATATCAAACGTTTGTATAGATATACGGGTATTAATCCGGAAAACGGCGTTCCTACAGTAGAAGATTATAATGGTGACGGAAAAATCACATCAACCGATGACATGCAATTCATTGATGATACAGATCCTGATTTTTACGGAGGATTGCAAAATACTTTCCGATACAAAGGTTTACAATTAGATATATTTTTGTATTATGAAAAAAGGCCTTTCCAAGAAGGATATTTAAAAACCTTTTATTATCCTGCCGGTTATATAGGACGAAATATACTTCGTGAATTTGCAACCGATTATTGGAGTCCCGAAAATCCGAACGGCAAATACCCCGGATTGACAACGACAACCAGTTCAGAAATCGGCAAGGCTTATTACAACTACTATACCGAGTCGGATGCCATTTTTTGCGACGCTTCATATATCAGTCTGAAAAATGTGGCATTGTCTTACTTTTTACCCAAATCAATAACGAACAAATTGAAAGTACGGTCTGTGCAATTGTATGCAAGAGGTGAAAATTTAAAGACTTTTTCGAAATTCAATCAATGGGATCCACAAACAGGAACCGCTATTCCCCCTTTCAGAACAATTGTGGTCGGGGCAAAATTAGCTTTCTAAATAATAAATAATAATCAATTAATTCATTTTCAAATATGAAATACTTAGGTATAAACATACAGAAATATGTAAAAAAAAATAAGACAATACGCTACATTTTTGCTTTGACTGTCCTTTTGTCTGTTTTTTCCTGCGACAGTCTCTTAGATGTCGATACTCCCCAAAATATAGTGGTGGACAGAAATGTTTGGAGCAATGCACAAACTCTGCGAACGGCTGTAAACGGCTTGTACACGCGAAATCTTTTGTCGAATACGCTTTATTATTACGCACTTCCTTTTTATCTTACTGTAATTACGGATGATGCGTATCATACTTCGACAAGTTATGATGATTTGAGATATAACGCCTACACTCCAACCAACACTTATACAGCTTATTTCTGGAGCTATCCTTATCAGTCAATTTTCTTGAGCAACGATTTGATAACTAATTTATCAAGCACTTCGCTTATTGAAGAAAACGAAAAGCAACATTATATCGGAGAAGCCAAATATTTCAGGGCTTATTCCTATTTTATATTGTCTTCTCTTTTCGGCGATGTGCCTTTGATAGAATCGACCAAAATAATGGAAACAACGCTTCAACCAAGGGTAGCGAAAGAAACCATCGTTCAATTCATTATTCAGGATTTGAAAGATGTGGAAATCGCTTTGTCAGACAGTGATAATCCAAAGACAAAAGTAACCAAAGCGGCTGCTTCCGCCTTATTGGCAAGGAATTATCTTTATCACGAAGAGTGGAAAAATGCCGAAGACAAAGCCAATGAAGTGATAACGACTTCCGGATATGTGTTAGAAGAAAGTTTAGATAATGTTTTTTTGCGTTCAAGCAAAGAAAGTATCTTCCAAACTTCTTCAAGCGGCACTTGGAGTTCCTATATTGATAGGGTTTATTTCGCCAACTTAGCAGTCAATAAAAGTTACCTGCTAATTACCGACGATTTTGCCAATTCTTTCGAAGCAGGCGACTTACGCAAGACAAAATGGTTTACTACCGTTTCGAGTGTTTTGCATCCTTACAAATACAAACGGACAGCTTCTTCTTCTGCCGGCGCTGCCGAAGATTTTGTCTCTCTGCGTTTGGCCGAACAATACTTAATTCGCGCAGAAGCAAGGGCACAGCAAGGTAAGTTGACAGGCGCCGACGGCGCTCTTGCCGATTTGAATGCTATTCGCAAACGTGCAGGATTGCCCAATTTATCCGAAACGCTGACAAAAGCCCAAGTGCTGCTTCAAGTAGAAAAAGAACGCCGTTCGGAATTGTTCACGGAAGAAATACACCGTTGGTGGGATTTGGTTCGTACCGGCCGGGTAGATGCTGTCTTGGGCGCTTTTCCTGACAAAAAATGGGTATCTTACAGGGCTTTATTTCCTGTTCCGGAAATAGAATTGAATAAGAACAAAAATCTTACGCAAAACCCCGGATACGGTACGATTAAATAGATAAATTTTTTCATGTATAGTAGTTTTTTTTGTTTGTTCAATCGCCCGGACGATAAATCCGGGCCTTTGGATGATTTTGAAGAAGACACATTGTTGCATTCACTTATTAAAAGCTATATGTTATGCATAATCCATTAATATTAGGCGTATTCACCCTTTGGGATTTTATGATACCCATCCTTTTCACCATCGGCTACCTTGTATCCGTAAAAGAAAAGAATGAATACATATTGTTTTTTTCCACATTCTTCAGCTGGTATTTCCTGCTGTTTGTGGTTTGGAAATTTGCGGGAGAATTCACACATCATCCGGTAAATATTAAAGAGGCAGACTTGTTGCTTCGGGTCGGACTGATGCCGGCATTACTTGTCTGGCATTTGGTTTATCCGTTCCGGAAAACAAAGAGAAACAAGAGGCTGACCCTCTTTTTTGCCGGCTCTGTTTT
>JAITNQ010000170.1 GCA_031290435.1 Candidatus Symbiothrix sp.
CGAACCGGCGGCCATCTGGGAAATGGATATTAACGATATGGTGGTAAAAAGAATTCCCTATGGAGCATTTTAGATTGATAGCAATATTGACAACGGATAATGGCTTCGGCATGGTCGAAGAAAGTCGGTATGAATTGGTATATATAGTCAATTTATTGGAAGTAAACGATAGAGACGCCGCATTTTACAACAAAGAATTGAAAATGTATTTTGAAAAACCGTCTGCCGTAAAATATTTCTACGAAGTGAAAATAAAAGACATTGTATTGTCGTTTACCGGTCGTTTGAAGAAAAGCGAAGAGTTTATCCGCCGGTTGTTTTTCCGTTACGATTGGATACAAATTGGTGTGGAAGCAAGCGGAAAAATCATTTCGGTCGGAAAAGCACTTGATATGAAACAATCATGGATGGGATTAAAAGACAATATGTTGGGTGATTACACAGGAAGTAGTGTTGAAAACTATATGGAAGAAATAAACAATGAATTTATGCAAAATAGCGCATTAATACCGGTATTGAACCGATATTTGCATTTCGGATTGCTTTTTTCCCGTATCCCGAAAACACATAACAAGGAATGGAACCATACGCGGCAGGTAGAAATTTCGGAATATGAAAAGAAATATTTGAAGAAAAATTGGTTTATACAAGCCTTGTTGACGGATTGCGCAATTATACAATAACAGGGGAAAAATTACCCGATAGTAAAGCAAATTTATTGGAATTTGCCGGTGAAATAAAGGTTTTGACAAACGAACTACTTCCGTTGGAAACCAATTTGCGGTTTGCTTGCGAATGGGGAAAAATAAAAATAAACTGGCATATTACACTGAACAAGGAAACAAATTAAACAAGAACGATTATGGCACAACCGGTTAAAAACGAGACATCTGAAGAAAGGGAACGGAACTGGAAAGATCCGAACGAATTGCTTAAATTCGTTTGCGAACGAGGAAAAGTGATGTGTCCGTATTGTTCCGTACCTGTCGGTAGGATTAAGGTAACATCCAACACCATTTCCCTACAGGATGCCCCTTGGGTAACCACAGGCGACCGGGACGGAAAAACCAATCTCGATTTTCAGGGAACATGCCTGCATCCATCCCAGAAAAGTCCGCCCTGCAAAGCGGTAATCAATTTGGGGAAGTGGGAAAATTATTCCGAAGTACACATCAACAATAAATATGCATTGATAGTCAAATCCACAATCCCCTGTTTGGTAAGCGGAATGGATATTAAGATTGTTCATAGCGGGCAAACCGCTTTACTGACAAGTATAAATCCGATATTACTGAAGCAATTGATTGTTGAAAAAGAATATTTTACGACAGTCGAAGCCACCGTTTGCCATGAACTGAAGTATCAGGCTGTTTATAGAGAGTACGGTTATCCGGTTGAAAACAAGTTACATTTAATCCGGTGGAAAGTGAAATTTACAGGCAGAAACGGAGAAGAAGATAAAGAAGTGAAATTGGAAGAAGTTGAAGAAATCAAGAAGACCCGCTGTCAATTGACCGGACATGAAATCTTTTTTCCTGTTCCGCAAGAATGGCGCTATCGGAATATTACATTAATTGCATATATGCTCAACGATAAGAGCGTGGAGGCAGTATATAGCAGAGTGATATTTATCAAAGACCATATTGTGGCGGCGTTTTATCGGGTGGAAAATACAAAGGCAATTCCTTTTAGAATACATAATGTTAGTGAACAAGCGGGAACCGGGAATATTTTAGTTTCTGAACCCGTTTATCATATTCAAGGAATGTACAAAGAGGGAAATCGCTATTATTTTGCAGGGAGTACAAAACCCCAAAATCCGGCTTATGTCTTAACGGTTAACGAATGTCCAAATGAAAACTGTGAAGGCGGCTACGAGAGATGTGATGTAATGACATTTGGAGACAGTTTTGATGAAGAAACATACGATGATAATCTTGCCTGTTATACACACCCTGGCGGTTTACAATCTGCCAATGGCGTATTAGCCGTTGGATTGGAAAAATATAAGGGCGGTAGAACAAAGATTAATGATGCGATGCTTTGTTTTTATGACACAATGAACATGAAAGAATATAAAAATATGCGAATGCGTTTGAAAGACAGAGCTTCGGCTGTTGGTATTGTCTATTATAAAAATAAATGGATAGTGGCAGTAAGAGTAAATAATGGCACAGTTGTTTTTTATAGTTTCAGTGAAAAAGATACAGCATTGACAACCATTAAAGAATTTAAGAACATAAAAGAATTTCAAAATCTCAATTTATTTTTAGATGAGGAAGAGCAAATTTATATGTTTGGGATGGAAAGCACAAAACTGCCTGTTTTAGGAGACGGGACAAAAACAAATTTTTGTTGGATTTATAAAGTTGATATTGAAGATAAGGAAATTTATGCTACATGGAAAGATGAGGACGGATATATTCAATATAAAAATTATGAGAATATCGAAGAAAATAAAATCCGGTTTATAACTAAACTACCGACTTCTTTTCAATGGTCTTCCTGTGTTCATATACAAAAGAATGAAAATACCGGCATTGAGGAAGACCGCAAGGAAGACCCGAATTTCATAGGTAACGAAGATACCGGTTTTATCGGAAAATTTACGGTATATGCTTCGGATAATAATGTGAAAGAAAAAGCAATAAAAAAAGAAGGGGTTCAATACACAGTAAGAAGAAAGCCTGCAACTCCGGTCATTGAATGTAATTTATTTCAAGAAGAAAAAGTAAACAAATAAAAATTATGTTGAAACACATTTTTAAAAAAGCAAGACTGTTTTTCCTATTGATTGCTATGTCAGTCGGGATCTTTAGCGCATGTTCCGTACCGAAATACGCTTATTATTATGCCACATTAAAGACGAATAATCCTGAGATCAAAAAGATAAAACAAACAAGGGAAAATGAAATAGGTAATGGCGTATTTCATGTTACCGGCACAGAATATGCCCTCAAGTCTCCATTAGGTGTAGATAGCGCCCTTATCTGGGTCGAACTATTACAATCTAAGGGAAGAATAAATATTGATATGGAAATCAAAAAGCCTGCTTATTTTGATTTTCAGCAAAGCAAAATAAATTTCAATGAAACTTCTTATAAAATAATACCTTCAAGTAGTGACTCTGTCGATGAGAATTTCAAAATAAATCCATCCGTTCATAGATTAGAAATAGGTTATATAGATTTTCCTATTTCCATGGTCAATGAATTATATGAACGATATGATGATACGCAATATAAAATGTATAATACATATACAATTGGAGATAAAAATTCGAAAAAAAAAGAATATGTCAACTATTATATATATTCTTTTGATAACAGATTTCGATTTATTTATAAATCGTTTGATATTGGCATTCCTTCCATTGAATTTTCTAAAGAAAATTCTCCCCTAAAAATAAATATAGAATTGGTATATTATTCGGATTCAACATTTACGGATCAAAAAACAATTAGTTTAGATTTTTATCAGACATCTTTAATGAAATTAGATAATATGCGATCAGATAGGAAGCGATACAATGGTACACGTCATTTAAATGAGTATTTCAGAGGAGATGTAGTCGGTCTCGAAATAGAGGATGTTTCATTTTATACTAAAAATAAATCCGGGACAATCTGGGGTTGGCCGGAGTTCAGGAGGGGCTTGGGATGGGGAGCGACAGTTATACTACCATCGGTAGATATATGAGAAATAATTTGTACCTTTGCCTGCAAAAAAAGTCATGTTACAGCTAAACATTCAACAAAGCGACCTGCAATCAATTGCAGAAGGAAGATATAC
>JAITNQ010000193.1 GCA_031290435.1 Candidatus Symbiothrix sp.
CTTACTTGAGCGCTTGTTTGCAGCGTATTAATGGAAAATATTCCTAAAAATACATAAATTAAAATTCGCATCATTTTGAATTATTTATTTGTTATTGAAATTCTACAACTTGTAATGAATAGCCGCCGACTTTAGAGTTAGCCGGTATCGCCGCAGTAGTATCCGTAAGGCTAATTATATGCATTTGAATCCTGTCTGTGCCATAATGACCATTCAATATGAACATCGTTTTGTTAAGATTTTTCACTCTATTGAACTTTACTTTATATTCTTTCTTATGATCAGGCCTGGTCTCGGATTTGAATTGAACTTTTACCCCAGATCCTGTCCCACTCCCACCGACTATGCTGTCTATCGGTTGAGGCTTCCAAGCGCCTCCATCATAGAACAGAATATCATCTTTTTTCGCATTCATCTTGTTAATTTTCTCGGCGGTCACAGCCCCATTTTCAATCATATACGTTTTTACTCCTTCCTGTTTTATATCCAGCGTATAAGGATCTTTGGTAGTGCCTAATCCGTTTTTTTCCAATGCGCCACCGACTGTGGGGCCTACTACTTCATTGCCTACAATAGTATCTCCGTCGATAAAGGAACCGTTTGCTATTTTTATCCATTTATTGCTTGCCCAATAATAAATACCCTCACCGAAGGTTTTGTCGGTGTTGTAAACGATCATACCATCAGGTGGGTTACTGCCGTTCAACTGAGTGGTACTGGAAGCAAGGGATACTCGGGAAAGCGCCAATCCCCGCTTCCCATCATTCGCATTGTTGCTTTCATTCAAGTCCAATAGGGCTGAAGGATGAGGCTCTTTTAAACCGCCAATTCTGACTTGAGCCTGTAAAAATACAGTGTTAAGGAGAAAAAATCCCCAAAATAAATAAGCTACTTTTTTCATAGATTTATTTGATTAAAATTCATAAAATCCAGGACTGGAAAAATAACAGACCTGAAACATTCAAAAACGCGCTGCAAAATTAGAGATAAAAAATCAAATTTCAAATGCCAAAAAGTGCCTTATTTTTCCATAATCCAAGCATTTATCCGATCAATTTTTTCTGTTTTTGATAATGTTTTTCTTGTTTGTACTTTTTAAACTAAGGGGAAAATAAAAATGGCATATTATGACAAAAAACGCTTAAAAATATATTCGAAAAATCATGTATCTTTGTGGCTGATTTTCTATATTTAAAAAAACAAGTCAATTCATTATGGCAGCCCATAGCAGCAAACAAGTCATTCTCAAAGTGAAAGAATCCATGGAACTGATGGACTTTCTTTCCATTCATTTCAACGGGAAAAGCCGTAACGCATGCAAGTCCATGTTGGCGCATAAACAAGTCTGTGTGAATGAGAAACCCATATCGCAATATAACCGCTTGCTGCAAGTCAACGATACGGTTACCGTCAGTACCGGACAGGCGGCTTACGAACTGAAACATCCGAAAGTGAAAATCGTATTTGAAGATGATTATTTGATTGTGATAGAAAAATCGGAAGGCTTGTTGGCGGTTGCTACCGACGACAGGAAAGAAGAAACGACTGCATTCAGTATTCTATTTAACTATTTGAAAAAGAAAGATTCACGCAACCGTCTTTTTGTCGTGCATCGCATCGACCGGGAGACGTCGGGGCTGATTTTATTTGCCAAATCCAAGGAAATTCAGTTGGCTTTGCAGGAAAATTGGCACAGGAATGTAACCGAACGGGTCTATCTGGCTGTAGTGGAAGGAACACCCCGGAAAGAAGAAGACACCATCGTGTCGTACCTGCATGAGAGTAAAGCCTTGAAAATCCATTCTTCTCCCCACGACGGACAGGGTCAAAAAGCCGTTACGCATTACCGGGTGATACGAAAAAATGAGCGTTATTCCCTGCTGAAAGTAGAATTGGAAACCGGCAGGAAAAATCAGATTCGTGTGCATGCGCAGGAAATAGGTCATCCCATTGTGGGTGATAAAAAATACGGCTCCTCTTTTTCACCCATGGGGCGTATCGGTTTGCATGCGCAAATATTGGCGTTCATTCATCCCGTCACCAAGAAAATCCTGCGTTTTGAAACCGCTGTTCCCAGAAAATTCAACGCTTTATTAAGCGATCGCAGTTGCTGAAGCCATTTTTTTTGAGAAAGAGCATTAGAATACACCGGTGAAGAGCATTAGAATACATTGGTGAATACCATTAGAATGGTACGATGAATACCATTAGAATGGTATGATGAACTGCATTTATTGATCAGATAGGATACAATCACAATTTCCCAACAGTTTTCAGATAATAAGTCAAATTAAACCGTTGGCGCGTTTGCGCATTGATATGCTCCATCCATGCACGTTGCCAAACAGTTTGAGCTTCCAAATAATTTGCAAGGGTTTCCATACCTGCATTATACAGGTCTGTGCTTACTCTCATGTTTTCTTTTGCCTGTTCAAGTGGACGAGTAGTCAGTTCTACCTGCCGTCACTTGTTTTTAAGAACAGGGGAGGGTTTTCTTGCTATTTTATTTTTCTTGCTATTTTAAATCAAAATATTCATACACAATTAATTACGTGAAGTATATGCGTGTTTTTTATTGCTACTTATTGCTATTTTTATTTTATTGCTAATTTCAAGAATATTACTTTATTAACTCCCAAACAGAGAATTTAACTGATTGAGATATATTTCTTATTATCTTATCTTTAGAAGACATTTCTACAAGTATATTTGATATTTTTTTCTGTCTTTTCTCCATTGGTTCTTCAGTAGATAGAGTTGGCATTATTAAGCTTTCAACATCTTCTCGTGAGGCAGAGCCTTTTTCTTCGATATAGTTCAATATCACTCTTTTATACTCACTATATGGAATCCTTTTAGGTCTGTTTTCAGCAATTATCCGGAGATTGGGATACCATCCGGCTATCAATTTCAATTCCCGTAGCCTATTGGCTTCTTCTTCCGTAATTTCTTGTTTCTTTTGTACTTTATCTAATGCTATCACATCGTCCAAACTCAATTCGGGTCGGGTTTTCAATTGATGAGCATAATTGTCATTGATAATTTCGCCGAGAATAGTAACTCGTGTACGACTTTCATCAGAAATATCATAATCGGGCATTGGGAAAAAACGCTCTTTTTGCTTGATAAACATCTTTTTTATCCCGCTTCCAATAGTGTCTATCATATTCAGATTTACCATAGCTTCCGATAGAAAGGGATTTCTGTAATAATGTTGCGGGCTGTCAAATTTTATGGCTTCCTCGACCGAATCGGGAATAAAACTGCCTAAATTCTCGAAAATGAGTTTGGTTTTGTATTCCAACAGATGAATACGCCCACTTTTTCCATAATCCTGATGTGCCACGCAATTATGCAATGCTTCTCTAATTACCCAATTATCATACAGATAGACCTCATCGGGAAACAATGTGGTAAATCCTAAATGTCGGTATTTCAGATTTCGAATACGTGAAAGCGCCTTTTCAACCGTTAATATAAACGGCGTATGAAAATGCTCATAATCACTTGGGTCATCTTTCAATATCCATGATATTTGCGCAATAGCAGGCGACAGTAAAGGGCTTGCTTCATCTTTTCCCAAAAGCAATATCGCCGTATTGGTAATTTGACCATTCAGCATTACTTTGGCTTTATTCAGAAAAGTAACATCATCCCAACCGTCCACATCCTGAATCAAAGCCGGATGCTTTTTCTTGTATTCTTTCCGCGCTTTCAATATTGCTTCTTTGTCCAAATCGTCAAAGCTCGCATCAGGAACAATATTACGCGACCAATCCCGATTTGCTGCCTGATTGCGTATGCGTTCTATTTTCTCAATATTCAATGCTGCCAAACTTTCGTTGGCTCGACCATAGTAAAACCCTTCGAAAGCCACCGGAATACCCTGCGGCGCGGCGGGTATCTGAAACATAACTACCCTGCCTTAAAAATCAGCCACGCACAAGGCTTGCCTTTCAGGTTGGCTTCATTGCTCAACGCTGAAAAGTATTTACCGAGTTTGCCGAAGTCGTAGCCTTCTTTTGCCTCTTTAAACTCGACAATCTCGGTTTCCGCCGGAAGTGCAATAGCATCCGATAAAATTTTATTCAATTCCTGTTCTGACACCATTTTTGGAAAATTTTTGCCAAAGGTACATCATTATCTCCAAATGTCCAAAAGCCAAACGATAGAAAACGAGCTATTTCCGCGACGGTTTCCCCTCGGAATCAATCATTCTTCCAAGCACGGCATCTCTCAACAAATCTGTAAATTTTATCCGGTTTTTGATGTTTATAAAATAATTGGCAAACAGAGAATAGGATACAATCACAATTTCCCAACAGCTTTCAGATAATAAGTCAAATTAAATCGTTGGCGCGTTTGCGCATTGATATGCTCCATCCATGCACGTTGCCAAACGGTTTGAGCTTCCAAATAATTTGCGAGGGTTTCCATACCTGCATTGTACAGGTCTGTGCTTACTCTCATGTTTTCTTTTGCCTGTTCTAGCGAACGGGTAGTCAGCGCTACTTCCAAAATCGATTCGTCACACTTATCCAAAGCCTGTGCCAATTCAAGCTCCATCATTTCTCCCATGTCATCACGTTGTAATTGCATGATATCATGTTCAACTTTTGCAGCGCGGACTTTGTTTTTTCCTTCACCCCATTGAAACAGCGGAATGCTGACAGAAGCCATTATGGAAAAAGACGTTCTGTCCAATAATTTATTGCCGTTCAACGTCACTCCGTTTATATAGCCATAGTTAGCCATTATTCCGATCTGCGGTAAAAAATCACTTCGGATGAGTTTAATCTGTTGCTCTTTCAATTTCACCTGCTGTTCAAGTATGGAATATTCTGTTCGGCTTGTATAATCAATTGTGCGATCTAAATTTACAAAATATGAATCTTCGAAGGATTCGGGAAGTACAATGACTGTATTGAGTGGAATGCCCATAATGTGACAAAGATTTTTACATGAAAGGGATAAGCCATTTTCTGCCTGACGCACCTTTAATTCCGCTTCGTTTACTTTGACTTGTACTTTTAATACATCATTTCTATGTTTCAGTCCGACTTCTTGTGCATCCTGCACGTTACGAAACAACTCCTTTACAACGTTTTGATATGACAAAGCCAATTTTAATAATTCATTCGTTTGTACATACGTCCAGTAGGCTTCATCTGTTTTTACGATAATTTCAGCACGTGTCAGATGTTGGTTCAATTGAGCTATTTCGCTGCCGATCTTTGCCATTTTATAGGCTGATGTGATTTTTCCTCCCGTAAAAATGGGTTGTTCGGCTCGTAAACCTGCCATCCAAGTTCCGCTAAGTTTAAGGGACAAATCCATTTCCGGAAAATAA
>JAITNQ010000115.1 GCA_031290435.1 Candidatus Symbiothrix sp.
GATTTAAATCCGGTTTTGGATTGGTTTCAAAATGATGTTTCTCCTGTTTTTATATTTTAAAACCGCTAATGTCATAAAAGAATGATGCAACTGAAAGATTATATATTTTATAGGATGTAATGTACATCGCTTATAGAGATAAAGAAGGGGATGACGCTCCATTTGATGGAAAAACAAAAAAAAATAGTTGTACTTTGGGTAAACTTTCATATCTTTGCACTATGGAAAAGCAAAAAAGAAGAACTATCATATTTTACAAAGATTATTTCGATGATTTTTTTGTAAAACTCAATAATAAAGTCAAAGCTAAAATTATTTGGACTTTTGACATGATTGAAGAAATAGAAAAAGTCCCTGAAATCTATTTAAAACATATAGAAAATACAGAAGGACTTTATGAAATTAGAATACAACAAGGGAGCGATATTTTCAGGATTTTTTGTTTTTTCCATAAAGGAAATTTGATTGTTTTAGCAAATGGTTTTCAAAAGAAAACTCAAAAAACACCTCGGAAAGAAATTGAAATGGCATTAAAAATAAAAATAGAATATGAAACAGAACAGCAACGTAATGACGCTTGAACAATTCAAGGAAAAACATTACGGAAAAATAGGAACAAAAAAAAGAGATGAGCTTGAGGCCGGTTACGAAAGTTTCAAACTGGGTGTTTTATTGCATGAAGCGAGAATAGAGAAAGGATTAACACAAGAAGAGCTTGCCCTAAAAGTGGGTATGACAAAATCTTACATTTCAAAAATCGAAAACAATGTAAAAGAGGTTCGTATTTCAACATTGCAAAAAATTGTTGAACTTGGGTTTGGTGGGAAAATACAACTTTCCATACAGATATAAAAAACAGCCATCAAAAGGAATGTCGTTTTATTTTTTCTTCTTAAAGAATCCGTTGTAGATTAGATAGCAAACGAAGAGCGCTCCTAAGCCCAACAAAGTGTAGGAGAGTTCTTTGTTGTATTTGTCAATCATGTCGGATTGTCCGTGTGCTATATATCCCAGTATTGCCAAGATAATATTCCATGCAAGTGCACCTATACCTGTGAATAGCAAGAAGTTTCCTATATGCATTTTTGAAAGTCCGGCCGGTATGGAGATCAATTGGCGCACGGCCGGAACCAATCGTCCGATCAGGGTTGAGGATTTGCCGTGCCGGGTGAAATAGTTTTCAGCCTGCATGACTTTTTCGCTGCTTAACAAGCACAATTTGCCGATTTTACTTTCGGCAAAGCGGTATACGATGGGGCGGCCTAAGCACAGCGCTAAATAATAGTTGATAATGGCCCCCAACAGTGCGCCCAGCGTGGCAAAGAAGACTACCAAAACGATATTCATCCCGCTGTCTGCCTGACTTGCCTTGTAGGCTGCCGGAGGGACAATCACTTCGGAAGGAAAAGGTATAAATGAACTCTCAACGGTCATCAACAGCAATATTGTTCCGTAATTCATGTTATCCATGTACCATGAAACCACTTTTTCTACAGCGGATGCTTCTTTTTGGGGCGGATCGTTGTTCTCCGGGGTCTCCGCCAAAACCTTAGTTGTACATAATAAAGCGATTAAAATGAATAGTATACCTATTTTTTGCATATAAGATGGTTTATTATTAAATTAATTATTTTTGATGATTATCGTGCTAAACTAACATTTATACTGATGCCAAAACTGGATTTAGATACCGGATAAGCGGTCGACGAAACCAAAGGTTTACTTATCTGTTTGTCGAAAAAAGCCTGTAAAGTAATCAATCTGCTTAAATTGTAGTCAGCGGAAAACTTTATGGTAGTTTGTGAATTTCCTTCAATCGCTTGGGTAAAATTCTCCTGTATTTTACGGATCAGGCTTTGCGTTTTCGCAAAATTAACATCTATTTTCACTTTCAACTCATTATTAAAATTAGCGCCTCCTGTCTTTTTTATTTTCAATACCTTATTGAAATTCTCGAAACGGTACCCCGTACCGAATGTGAAGTCTTTTTTGAAAATTTCACTGATTTGATAAGAGGAGATATTCAGGTTGACATTACGCGAAATATTGTATTTGAATGTCAGATTTATATTATTTAAAAAAGTAGAATTTATTCCGATGAGCGGATTAAATCCCTCGGTAATACCTACGGCCGTAATATCGTAAGGAGAAGAGGGATACGGATTGTCGGTCAATATACTTTGTATAAATCCAAATTCGTCACTGTTGCTGATAGCAATCCAATTCAGGTAGGAATTATAGGCGCCGACCGTGTATACGCTGCTGTATTGATGCTCAATTGTAAAATTCCGAAAATGCTTGCTGATAAGAGGATGCTGCATCAGGCCATCGTAAGCTAACTTCCAATTGGGGAGTAAATCCAACAAAGAAGGGAAAGCGGATATATCAACAGAATGTGGATTTTTTCCGGTATAAGCAGCTATAAAGGCCGGAATCAGCACGTCGGTAGCATTCAGATCAACTGCGCCTATGGATGGATCATATGGTTGTCCTGCCAGATTGGAACCGACTAAAAAACCGGAATTGGGGTAAACTGCTTTCTTGTAAACCTGATCTAAGCGGTCGGCAATGATATACCTGTTTTCTAAAAAGTTGTCGAAATTTTGGGAAAAATAGCCATTGGTGGCATTCACCGATTCGAAGGCTGATTTCAATGAAATGGTTGTCATTCTGAAATCGCCGGTAACTTTGTTTGGCGCATTGTCATACATGAAATAAACCTGATTGCTTTCGGTTTTAGATCGTGTGGCATTCAATGAGATACGCATTCCGGGAATGGGTTCTAATTGCGATTGGAAATTAAATGTTTGGGTTTTATTGAACATGGAAGGCGTAATATTTTCCTTGTTTTTTATCAGCCAATCGTTTCTTTGGGCTTTTTCCAAATATTCTTCACCCGTCAAACCAAATGCAAAATCTAAGCCGGGAGCGTTGCCAAGTGGCGTAGCGCCTTGTCCGAAAAAATCACCAACCTGTGGATTGAAATTTGGGATCATCATGCGACTGCTTTCCGAATAAGAAAAACTGAACTCTCTCACCATCATTAACACCCGTGTAGCGCCTTGTGCAACTTGGTACCATTTCGATTCTTCGAGAGGAGGCAACTGTGAAATGGAAAGTTTCAAACTTACGCTATCCGTATTTTTTATCCGGATTGTATTGTTGTCGATAGTTTTGTATTTTATATCGTACAGTTTTCCGTCCGTTTTGCGGGCTGTAATTCGTAAATGTTTGTTGTCCAAGCGGTGATTAATGATTGTTCCGGAATCGGTATTGAGTGTTATCTCGCCTTCAAATTTCTTTTTCCGCTTTTCGGCAGCTTCCTTTTTTTGATTCTCTTCTGCACCCCTTTGGTTATTTCTCCGGGCAGTACTCGTTCTTTTGGGCGTATATTTGTCATTTGCTTTTTTCAGAAACTCAAATTTGTTATAGAGACTAAGCAGGTTGACGCGTACATTTTCTATTCCGATAGTGCGGTTATTGCTGATTTCATTTCCAAAGTTAATATCTTCCGCAGCAAGCATAGCGCCTTTGCGCCATTCGTAACCGCTATCGAATTTCAAAGAACCGTTGATAAAATTGAGAATAGGAATCTGCTGGAAAGGGAAATTATAAGTAGCCATAAAAGTTTGCTTGTATTCCATTGGAGTTCCTAAACTCCTGATACTTAGCAATACGGAATCTTTCCATAAAGTATATTCGTCCGGATTGAATTTTTTATTTACCAATACGTGAGGCGCTTCTATTCTTGCATTTGTACCTGAATTGAAGCTCATAGACAGGTTTTTAGTAAGATTCCATTGGATAGCTGTTGATCTGTTCCAAAGAAAATCTTCGCGGAAAGACGGAGGAATCATATTTTCTCCCAAATTTCCCAAATCACGCAACTGAAATTCGTAATAATCCCGTGAAATATCCGAATTCAGTGAGATACTGTTGGGTAGATACTGTACGGTAATTTCCTGTAAAAACTTATTTTTCAAACCGGCGGAACTCGCAGAAGCAGCAGAGCCTTCATTTTTTGACTCAGCATTTCCGGAACTTTTAAAAGGTTGCCATGGTTTTATCATCGGCGAATAATTGTAATTGAGGCTGAGCCTTGTATTGGTTGTTTTTTCGTACTGGGTAGTTGCATTTTGGATGTTATTTTCCATAACGGAATAAGCAAATGTGAAATTGGCCGGATCATATGGCATCGGTTTTTCACTACGTATATCAACCCTGACATTGTTGAAATTAACGGACCGGGTCGTCGCCTTGTCTTGGGCGAAACTTCGAATAGAATCTTTTTCCGCCTTGGTTGCTACTGCGTTCAAAGCGTCTTTTAATAAGATATCCTGATCCAAGGGGTTGTATTTCGGGCTAATTACTTTTTCCTGATAGGAGTAGTAGAATGGAATGCTGACTTTGGCTTTTTCCGGGAAAAAACGGCCAAGTTCCAATTGGGTTCCTACATTGAATTGATAGGTATCGTCTAAATTTCGCTCCATAATACCTTGGTCCAAACTGCCGAATCCGGCTGTTTCCCTACTTCCGGAAAAGTTGAAGGATCCCATATCCGAAAGGCCTAAATAGAGATTGGCATTTCCCGCCCAGCCGCCGTCTTCGTTGAATTCGGTCAAACGCAGTTCATTCACCCACATTTCTACCGATTGGGTGTTTCTGGAATTGTTACGGAGGCCGATCATGATTACTTTGATGTCCGAGATACTGGGATTTCCGATAATGGTTACTTTATTCATTGGACTGTTGGGGTCGTAACTGGAGAAAGGCGTATAGTACGTAACCGTAGAGCCAGCCTTGCGTTTTTCTGTGTTGCGGGCTAATTTAAGATTGGTCAGTAATTCGAAAGGAAAATCAAACATGTTCGATTTGGGCCAAACGATTTCTCTGGAAGCAGTGCTTTCGTCGTAACGACCTGGAGGCGTTATTTTGACAGGAACTTCATATTCATAATAGTTGTTTTTGTAATCGGATCCCAAACGGATAAATATAGACAAATCGTTATCTTGTAATCCGTTAATGTCTTCTGCCAATTTTTCGGCATGTGAAAACATTTGAATCCTGCGGTATTGGCGGGTATCCAAGCCTGTTGATTTGTAGATAGCGCGAGCGTCTCCGGGCTGCAAACCTGTAATCTGGACAGATAGCGCTTGCTCGTTTTGTTGCCTCAATTGGGGTTGACTGGGGTCTAAAATACGGTTCACCCCGGGCGGGATAACGTAATTTACAGGCTCTTTACTTCCACTCTCTTCAATATTAACCGTAGATAAACTGATACTTGCATTTCCTGTTGGCGGTAAATTCGGATTGGATAAGTCTTGGGTATAGGTACGCCAACTGCCGTAAACCAATTCTAAAGCGCCAAACCGGAGGATTACCGAATCGGAAAAATTGGTGAGGAACATCCGCATGAACCGGATGGTCTTAAAATCCCGGATATCGCCGATTTTACCTTCAAATTCCTGAATGGGAATCTTGAATTGATACCAGCTAATCGTTTCATCATTGCCGTTTTTCAATACGGGATTCGGCTTTACATCTATTTTTTGGGTAATGAAATTTTCTCCTACTTTCATGTTTTCCGGACGGATAGAAACTTTGTATTGGAAATATTTTTCAATTTCATTCAGGGTATTATCCTGATTAATATCTTCCACGTCCGGTACAAGTTTGGCTGCCGTGTTGTAATTTTCGGGAGAATCATTCGTATCCGCCGAGTTTCCTTCTGTGCCGTTGTATCGTTTGTATCTTCCCAAGATAGGTACTTCCTTCTGGTCATAATCCGATCCCCTGAAATAATGATAATTATCTCCGGCAGGATCGTTCAATGGAGAAAACGGGTCATCCCGCATCGCCTGTAAAGCTTCCGGCGATAAGCGGTTTTGCAAAGCCTCTATATAATCACGGTAAGTCGGATAGGAAAATTCCGCTTCATTGATTAATCCGTCCAAACCTACATCCTGGTATTTACGAGCGCCTTCTGTATTATCGAAAGCATAGACCAAGGATTGTTGCCGGGGAACCAAACCCCAAACGGTTTTTTCCACTTTCGTAGTGTCTCCGTTGACCGGAAGTCCGTTTTCAAAAAATTTCTTTTCATCCTTCAGGATGTCTTCCGATATTTCACCAAGGTTCAGGTATAGGTCTCCTCCCTTGGCATTCGGGCTGTTAATGAAAGGATCTAACAACCAAAATTCAACGGTTTCAAAATTGTTGGCTTCAAAATCAGTGTATCCGCTTTCGATTCTCCGGGTAATGCCAGCCCAACGTTTCTCCGGATTTAACAATTTTCCGTCGGTTCCCATACCGTTAACATCCATATTATATGGCCCCCTATCAAAAGGATAGTAGGCTAAGTTCAAGACCGGAAGCATAGCCGACTCATTGTAACGTTGGTCTTTGTTGGGGAAAAGCTCGGCTTCCGATATTTCCCTCACATAATGATTAGACAATTGGTCAAAGTCATTTTTGATATGGTTCGGCGTTAAAGAAGATTTCCGGGTGAACAAACCATCAATGTAATACCATGCCAAAAGCGAGCGGTTTTTACCATAATCAATATTGTTCACCAAGCGTGATTCGGCAAACATGGATGGCGTGGACGCCAAATTCCATGAATAAGGAGAACGGAGGTCAATGGGCGTTTTAGCCTGTTCAAAATCATCTATATAGGAATAATCTCCTCCGTATTTGCTATGGTAGTGACCGGGAATCAAGCGTGCATATTCGGCATTGAAAGTGATCTGCGACGGGGCGGTCAGTTCCAAGAAAGGCAGTTTATCCAATAAATTGGTCAAGGCTTGTGATTGTGTTGCATAATTGGTGTTGAAGCCAAACAAGGTATTGTTGACAGACTCCTGTCCGGGCAAAGTTTTCATAGTAGTCGGCATTTCGCTCAAATTCATGATGGTAGCCCCTATATTGAATTTAGGATTGAAAGCATAATTTAGGTTCAGTCCCATTATGGTTTTCCGTTGCATCCCTATGCCGAAAGAAGATTGGTCTTCGGATGAAATCTGTAAATCCGTATCCTTGTAAAGCGGATTGATAACGGTTACGCCTCCGCCGGCATAATCTACGATATAATCTACATTTTCTTTTAGCCTGACGCCGTTTGCCATCACTACTACCGATCCTTTGGCAATATTACTTCCGTTTAATCCGATAGAGGCGTCGCCGGAACCTTTGTATTCTCCTTGCAGGATGAATTTATTTTTTTCAGCAATCTGGCGGGCGACGGTCAAAGTGGAGTCGTATAATTCCTGAAAGACATATTTGTCGGCAATGGCGTCATTTCCTATTTTTTTTCTCAAGTGCGAACCGAAGGGTTCTATTACGGGGAATACGATTTTTCCGAGTTGAGCGTAAATCGTTTTGCCCTCAATAAAGTCGAAATAGCCATCGGAATAAGGATTTTTTCGTGCATCCATGTTGTCCAGATTCATGACGCGCAGCAAAAGCTGATTGGCAATATTGCCTTCCGTGATATAATTGAGAAAAACGCCGGTTGTATCGTTCTGGTATTTGATATTCAGTCGGAATTTATCCTGATCAATATAGTTGTGCGTAATGGTATAGACATTTTTCATCATCAGCTTCCATGTTGCAGAAGCCGGCGAACCCATAGTGCCTTTGATCAGTTTCACATATAAATTATCCGTGGTACTGTTCGGATTATCGGTTGAAAATTCACCGGTTTGGTAAGTTGTGCCATTATAGGTATAACTGTAGGCTACTGCCAGCACTTCGTCGGGTTGTAAGGGATTCCGCAAGGAAATATAACCCAACTGCGGATCAAATGAATATTCGGAACTTCCTAATTTTCGGGCGTTTTCAACTTTCTCATAATCCTGTCCGCCGTCAAGCGGCGTGCTTCCCAAAACCTGATTCACCTGACTGATATTTCTAGCATCGGGGTAATTGTTGATAAGATTTGTGTACAGGTCATTGGCCTTGTTGTAAGGAACCGGTTCCGAACCGGACGGATGAATAAAGCCGGGACTGCTGATATGTTGGTTTTCGGCTAAATCAGTAAAAGCAACAATATTACGGGCTTCAGTATAGTCTGAACGTCTGTTGGTTATCCAAACTTCAATCCGATCGATGTTGATGCCTGACCTGATATAAGGAAGCGAAACCATTGCATCATCGTAATGATCATAAAAATAATGTGACAGGAAATAGTGCATATTTTCGTCGTACATATCCACAGTTACCTCAAAAGGTGTTGTTTGCACATTTCCTTTGGAAGAGACCGAACGTGATTGCGATTCCTGTTGGGAAAATATGGCGCCGACAGTGAGTTTGCCGAATTGCATTTCCGTTTTGATACCAAAAAGCGCATTTCCGCCCCGAATCAACGAGTTCGTGGTATTCATGCTTACGTTACCCGCTTCCAACACTTTTAAAACCTCGTCTTCTTTTCCCTGATAGGCTAATTTAATCTTTTTTGTGTCAAAAGACATGGTCGATTCTGTGTTATAGTTCAGGTCAAAGTTGATTTTATCACCTACCGACGCGGCAAAGTTCGATTGGATTTGTGCATCGAAATCGAAGGCTGTACGGCTTCTTTGTTTTTCCGTCAAAGTCGGATTTCCGGTCGAAGTATGGGTAAATCCCATTTTAGTAATGATATTTCCCTGCGCATTTACTTTTACGCCTCCCGGGCCGAATATTTTCTCGGCAGGTCCCAAGTCAAAATTAAAATCGAAAATCGACAAAATATCCTTTTTCTTCGCACTGTCCGCACTTAGGAATTCTTCCGCATATTTTTCTCTGTAATAGGCGTCCATACTCCTTTGCAGGCTGTATTTGTAATATTCTTCGGGCGTAAGTGAAATAGGTGTTGTAATGTCGGAATCTCCGATTTTAGACCTTAATTCATACCGGTTGTTGAATGGGTTGTATTGAAATCCGGAATTGAATGTTTCCGGCGCGCGTAAATCTATCGGATGGCTTTGGATCAATTCTTTATAATTTTCAGGAACAATCTTTTCGACCGGGAAAAGAGGCTTCAGGCTGTCTTCGGGAGCGATTGCGGAAGATTCCCGTGCAAGCGTAATTGCCGGAAATTCCGAACCGAATGAAGATAAACCTGCATTCAAGCCGTAAAAACCGCCGGTAAAAAGGATTATCAGTCCAATTAATATGTATTTTTTACAAAACTTCATCAAAGCATTTTTAGCGCCTGTTTAATAAAATCCTCCACCGTGAGCGCCGGATTTACTTTGTATATCTTATCTATTACCTTCTGCGCAGCTAATTGGTTAAATCCGAGCATAGTAAGTGCAGATATCGCTTCTTTGGCCGCTTCGTTTGCCGGATTAGCCATGGCGGAAGACGCAGCGGATTCCCCACTGATTTTTACCTTGTCTTTCAAATCAATAATGATTCTTTCGGCTGTTTTGCCGCCAATGCCTTTTACTGTTTTCAGGGCATTGGCATTGCCTGAAGCAATAATTCCTTCCAATTCATAAGTGGCAATGGAAGATAAAACCATACGGGCCGTATTGGCGCCGACCCCGGAAACGGATATCAAGTGCAGAAATAACTCTCTTTCACGTTTTTCCATAAAACCGAACAACTGGTGTGCATCTTCCCGAATCGCTTCATACACATATAATTTGCATGATTTCAATCCGTTGAGTGCACTGTAAGTATTTAAGGAAATATGTGCGATATAGCCCAAACCGCCAACTTCAACCACAACTGAAGCCGGAGTCAATTCAACAATTTCTCCCTTGATATAGTCTAACATGTTACCAAAATATATTAAATACATTAATAATAACGGAGAAAATGACAAAAGCGTATAAAAGATAGTTTATTATTTACCAATCAATTCATCAGACAAAAAACAACTGCACATAAAAAAGCATGGCGTAAACGGCTAAGAGCAGGCTGTCGAAACGGTCTAAAAATCCCCCGTGACCGGGCAAGGATTGTCCGGAATCTTTCACTTCCAAAGTCCGTTTTATCAGCGATTCAATCAAGTCGCCCCATGTGCCGAAAATAACAACTACAAAGGATAAAGCAGTCCAGTGATACCAAGGGACTTCTTTGTCGAAACAGGCGAAAACCAGAGAGATGGCAAGGGTAAGCAGCAAGCCCCCGAAAAATCCTTCCCATGATTTTTTAGGGGAAATGCGTTCAAAAAGCCGGTGTTTACCAATTAAAATCCCTACCAGATAGGCGCCGGTGTCGTTTACCCAGATAAAAATAAATAATGACAGGATTAAGAGCGGATTATAAACAGGCGTACCTTCGGCTATCCCTGAAAATGCAATCAGGTTCAGAACAGATACCGGCAAGGCTATATAGCACTGACCCAAAAAGATGTAAGCCATATGCGTAATCGGGTCTTGCTGTTTTTCATACAATTCCGACACATACAGGATTACGAGGTAAATCAGGTAGATAAAAAAGATATAATAACCGAAAACGCCCGAAGCATATAGAAAAGTGCTCAAGAAAAGAATAAAACCCCCGAAGCAATTGTACCAAGGGTTTATCCTTGTCCTTTTTTGTGCATTTACCAATCCGTAAAACTCCCATAAACACAGAAGTATAACAATAGAGAAAAGAGCGAAGAAAGAATAAGCGCTAATCAGTATCCCGCAACATATAAATGTTACGTAAATGACACCCGTGAATAATCTTGCAAAAAAATTCTTCATTCCGGCTCAATAACTACTTTTCTTCCCCGGAATCTTCCGTTTTTTCTGCTACTGTCTCTTCCGGATCGACTAATCCTTGTTGGGCTAATATTTCTTGGGAACGGGAAAGCCACTTCCGTTTGCCGAATATTTTTTCCAAATCATCGGCATAAATAACCTCTTTTTCAAGCAATAGTTCCGCCAAAGCCATATGTTGGATTTTACATTCGGTTAGAATTGCTTGTGCGCGGGCATATTGTTCGTTTATGATGCGTTTGACTTCCGAATCTATCAGTGTCGCAGTTTCGTCACTGTAGGGTTTTGTGAAGCCCCAGTCTTGCCCGCTGGCGTCGTAATAGTTCAGATTTGGCAAGAGGTTACTCATTCCGTAGTAAACCACCATGGCATAAGCCTGTTTGGTAACTCTTTCCAAGTCGTTGTAGGCCCCGGTGGAAATCTTGCCCAAGACCAATTCTTCGGCAGCCCGTCCACCTAAGGTGGCGCACATTTCATCTTGAAGTTGCTGATACGTAGTAATTTGTCTTTCTTCCGGCATATACCAGGCAGCGCCTAATGCTTTTCCGCGGGGGACGATGGTCACTTTTACCAAGGGATTGGCATATTCCAACATCCAACTGAGTGTAGCATGACCGCCTTCGTGGATAGCGATTGTCCGGCGTTCTTCTACGGTGGTTACTTTCGATTTTTTTTCCAAACCGCCCACTATCCGGTCTACAGCATTCATAAAGTCATCTTTTTGCACAAATTCCTTGCCATTACGCGCGGCAATCAATGCAGCTTCGTTACAGACATTGGCAATATCAGCCCCCGAAAATCCGGGTGTTTGGCGAGCCATAAACTCAGTATCTACCGATTCGTCTATTTTGATATCCCGCAGATGAACCAAGAAAATCTCTTTTCGGTCGTTCAGTTCCGGTAAATCCACATTGATTTGCCGGTCGAACCGTCCGGCGCGCAACAAAGCTTTGTCCAAAATATCCACTCTGTTGGTGGCGGCCAATATGATGACTCCGCTGTTTGAGCCGAATCCGTCCATTTCTGTCAACAACTGGTTCAAGGTATTTTCTCTTTCGTCGTTAGCGCCCATGCTCGGATTTCTTCCTCTGGCGCGTCCTACAGCATCAATTTCATCAATAAAGACAATGCAAGGCGCTTTTTCTTTCGCCTGACGGAACAAATCACGTACACGGGAAGCGCCTACTCCCACAAACATCTCTACAAAATCCGAACCGGAAAGCGAAAAGAAAGGAACGTCGGCTTCACCGGCTACGGCTTTTGCCAACAGCGTTTTCCCTGTCCCCGGAGGGCCTACCAACAGCGCTCCTTTGGGAATCTTCGCACCCAAATCGGTATATTTTGCAGGGTTTTTGAGAAAATCGACAATTTCTTCCACCTCCTGCTTTGCTTCAGACAAGCCGGCTACATCCTTGAAGGTTACCTTTTTGGATTGTGTGGATGATTTGTCGTACAACTGGGCTTTCGTCTTGCCTACACCAAACGGCCCGCCGGAACCTCCCGACATGCGTCGAAACAGGAATATCCATATAAAAACAATGATTACAATGGGTAAGACCTGTATCGCAATCGTCCATAGTAAGCTATTGCCTTCGTTGTAACTGATGGTAGCGTCTATTTCTTTTTTTAGCACCAAACTGTTGTAATAATCGGTAAATTTATCCACAGAAGGGATGATGACGGTTACGGTAGCCTCTCCCGCTTTTTTAAGCGGATTTTTAATGGCGAAAGTATCCGTGCTTGCACCCAAAATAGCCGAAACAAGTTCGGGTTTGATAGTGGCAATAACCTTCCTGTCCGATAGATTGACAGCCATTTTGCTAAAGGTATTTTCTTCGGCGTATTTTTGGAATTCCGACCACCCTAATTCTTTATTGGAACCGGAGTTCGTGTTGGTAAAAAACACAGCCAGTAACATGACAATAATCAATCCATACATCCAAGCCATGTTGAATTTGAAAGGCTTATTGCTGTTAGGGCCGGGATTTGCCGGTTTATTGTTTTTGTTTTTTTCTTCGCTCATAAAATATCTGGTATTTCTGTTGTGTCAGCATCCGCCCACAAATTTTCTAAGTTATAATACTCTCTCAGTTCGGGAATAAAGATGTGTAATATCACCGAACCATAGTCCATGCCTATCCATTGGGCTTCACGCATTCCTACAGCGCCCAACGGTTTTTCATGCAATCGTTCGGAAACCACATCCCAGACAGAATCAGACAGCGCTGAAACTTGTATTGGCGTATTACCTTGACATATAATAAAATATTGACAAATGGCGCCTTCTAATACAGACAAATCCATTGTTATAATCCGTTTCCCCTTTTTTTCTTGTAATGCTTCAATAATTGTGTTTACTAAAATTTTCGTTTCACCCATTTAATTAAATTTTCGTTTCTGTTTGCTAACCGAAATATTTCAATATATGATGTATATCATTAGTTATATCCAAACATTCCGGCTGTATTGCGACTTACAAAGGTAGTGCTTTTTTTCGTTTGTACAAACATGTATTGAAAAATTACCTCCTTTTTTTAAGATGAACCTTAAATCTGCAACCTCATTCAAACGAA
>JAITNQ010000119.1 GCA_031290435.1 Candidatus Symbiothrix sp.
ACACAAGTTGAATGTCATTGACTGGCTATTGAAACCAATTAAAAATTAAAAAATATGGCAAACGAATTGCATAATTTAGTGAATTTATTACTACCTTTGGCACTCAAATTCTAAAAAAAATCAACTATATGAAACGTTTCCGTTTATTAGCATCCATTTTTTCCGTACTGATTACAGCGATCGGATCCGGCGCTTTTGCCCAGTCGGAAATCAAAGTAGAAAAGATCAAGGTATCTCCTTTGATTCAGATTTTTACACCGGTATTGATCGACAGTGCCAATGTTGAAAAAAAGACTTTTGAACAGAAAGAGTTATTGAAAACAATCGTCAATTTTGAAGAAGCTTTCCGCAGCAAAAAGATTTTAACAGCCGATACCGCAGGTATTTTTGCGATGTCTTCCGTTAGCGATACAAGCCTGTCTTCACGCAACAAAGCCATTCAGTTGTTGTCGTTCAATATTGAGGCCGACCGGTATTGCAAGGCCACTTTGTCCGTTACATCAACGGATCTGTTTGAAATCTACGTGAATAATAAATTAGAAAAGACCAAAGATACAAAAGAAGACAGTTTATCCAAATCTAAAGCCATTACGGTTGATCTTACTTTGGAACCCCGTCAATACAAAATATTTATAAAACGGCTGACCGGAGCAAAAACCGCCGGTGAACCGATGGTGAAAATTTCAGTTACTCCGTCCAAAAAAGATTCTTTGGCTCAGTTGACCGTTTCAACAGACGCTCCACGAAGGACAACCATTCATGATATGCTGGAAGGAAGTCGTTTGTCGAATAATTCCGGCATCTCTTCCAGTGGAAATTACTTCCTGTCCGGTTTCATCAACACCTTTCCGGGCGGCAAAGGAAACGCATCGATAGAACTACGGGAAACCCAGACCAATAAAACCATTTATCGGTTTTCTTCCGACATGAATCCGCGTTGGGTTTACGGGAAAGACCAGCTGACCTATTCCAGAGCAGGCGCAACGAACCAGGATATCTATCTGTTGGATCTTGCTACTGCTGAAGAAAAAAAGGTGGCTGAGCAGATCAAATTCAATTCATACAATTTTTCACCGGATAACCGGTTTTTAATTATTCAGGTGCGGGAAGAAATTCCGGCAGACAAAGGAGACCTGAAACGCGTGCTGTCTCCCTCAGACCGTGCCGGCTCTTACCGCGGACGCAATTCGGTTTACCTGTACGACTTTGAGACAAAAACCGAACAACGCATTACCTTCGGGAGAACCAATACATTTGTCTACGATATCCGGTTCGACAGCAAAAAAGCATTGTTTGCCGTATCCGAAGAGAACATCACTGCAAGGCCGTTCACCAAAAGAACTTTGTATGAACTGGATTTAATTACTTTGGCAGTCGATACGCTCTTTTCCGACCCGTTTATCAATAATGCACAGTACTCGCCCGACGGCACGCAATTGTTGATCAGGGGAAGCGGAGAGGCATTCGGTGGCGTCGGACTGAATATCAAAGCCGGACAAATTTCAAATACATATGATTATCAAGCGTTTATCGTAGATTTAAAAACAAAAGCCATCCAACCGATTACCAAAGATTTTAATCCGAGTATTTCCGACGCGCAATGGTCGGTCTACGACAAGCAGATTTATTTCACTGCCGAAGACAAAGACAGGGTTCAGATATATGTATACAACACCCAAACCGGCACGTTCAAAAAGCTCAATCTCGCAGAAGATATGATACGCGGATTTAATCCGGCAGATAAAGCGCCGGTTGCCACCTATCAGGGAGAAGGTACGAACAACGGATATCGCTTGTATCGCTACGACTTGAAAACAGGCAAATCCACACTCTTAGCCGACCCGTTAAAAAAACAAACGGATGAGTTGGCTTTGAGTCAGGTAAGCGACTGGAACTTCACCGCTGCGGATGGAACAAGCATTGAGGGCAGGTATTACTTGCCTTATGGATTTGATCCTGCGAAAAAATACCCTTTGATCGTTTATTATTACGGGGGGACATCTCCGACGTCACGGGTATTTGAATCATCATATCCTTTGCAGGTCTACGCCGCTTTGGGATATGTGGTATATACCTTGCAACCGTCCGGCACAACCGGTTTCGGGCAGGAATTTGCCGCCCGGCACGTCAACGCATGGGGAGAAAAAACCGCCGAAGAAATCATATTGGGCACACAACTGTTTTGCAAAGAACACAATTTTGTCGACAGTCGGAAAATCGGTTGCATCGGAGCATCTTACGGCGGATTCATGACGCAGTTCCTGCAAACCAAAACGGATATTTTTGCGGCGGCCGTATCGCATGCCGGAATCAGCAACATCACCAGTTACTGGGGCGAAGGCTACTGGGGATATGCATACAGCGGCGCAGCCAGCGCCAACAGTTACCCGTGGAACAATCCGCAGTTGTACACCCAACAAAGCCCTTTGTTCAACGCCGATAAAATCCAAACGCCCTTGTTATTGCTGCATGGCACGGTCGATACGAATGTTCCCATAGGAGAAAGCATTCAAATGTTCAATGCTTTGAGAATATTGGGAAAAACCGTCGAATTTATTACCGTTGACGGGGAAAACCACGGTATCTCCGCTTACCAGAAACGGATCGACTGGAACAAAACCATTTATGCATGGTTCGCCAAATGGCTGAAAGACCAGCCCGAATGGTGGGATGCCTTGTATCCTGAAAAATAAATTGGAAGTACATATGTTAACAACAGTTCAGCATCGATCTTTCACGGTATCAGGGAGGCGTGTTATTAGTGAAAGTAACGAATGAAAACGGTTCCGTTTCAAGGACAATTGTAAAACAAACGAAGCAATAGGCGAAACTACTTATCCAACAGCAAACTTGTCAGGATGAAGGGGCCGGTAGCTTTCGGGTCGTTCTCCCTGACAGGTTCGGAAATGTAATACGCATAACTGCCGTTCCTGTTGTCTTTACCTCCCAATCCGGCAACGGAGCAACAGTCGGTGATGTTGATTGTGCCGTCGGGATTATCCGTAATAAATTGTTTGACAAACTGGTCGTAGGCTATTTTCCCTTTTTCTAAGTAACTACTGTCTAAATAGCCTTTTAGCCCTCCTTTTACCCACATATAAATGAACATGATGGAACCGGTCGACTCCAAATAATTTCCTTCCGCATCCGGCTTATCGGTTACCTGATACCACATTCCGCTCACCGGGTCTCTGTATTTTTCCAATGAAGCGGCCAAATCGTTCAATATCTTGATGATATCCGGACGTTTCGGATGATTTTCCGGCAGAAAATCCAGCACATCCACCAAGGCCATGGCGTACCAACCGATACTCCTCGACCAGAAATTAGGCGATAAACCGGTTTCGGGATTCGCCCAAATCTGTTGCTTCATCTCGTCCCAACCATGATAGTACAAACCGGTTTCGGGACTGTACGTTTTTTCAGCAATCAGCGTGATCTGATGCGCCACATCGTCGAACAGTTCCGGCTCGTCGAAAGTTTGCGCATACTCCGACAGAAAAGGAGAAGCCATATAAATTCCGTCCAACCACATTTGATGCGGATAAATCTGTTTATGCCAAAAACCGCCTTCTGAAGTCCTCGGATGTGTAAGCATTTGTCCTCTCAGCAAATTCAGGGCATTCTTATACTTTTCATCGTGAGCCTCCCTGTACAAAGGGAATAGGATACGTCCCGGATTGACATGGTCAATGTTATAATTCTCCGGATGATAAGTCAATATCCCGCGTCCCTCATCTAAAAATAGGGTATTGGGATAGGAGGCGACATAATCGTAATACTTTTTGTCGCCGGTTTTATCATATGTTTGCTGAATGGCTAATAAGACCAATCCGTGACAATAATTCCATTTCGGCTCTTTCGAAAAATCAAGCATCCATGACTCCGGATTCCGGCTGATTTCCGAATCCGCCATGCGGATATAATTCTTCGGCTCCTGTTTCGTGTTGTTACATCCGCAGAATATGGCCGACAAAAGCAGTAATAATAAATATTTTCGCATAATATTTTATAAAATCGCTACTTTCAAAGGTTCTTTTTTCGCCTGACTGAATTGAGTCAAAGCTTTCAGCCAAGCCTCTTCTGTCGAGAATTTCCATCTGCTTGATATGCCGCCGAAATAGTAAGTAAAGGTATCGCCAATTTTGTAATCACCTAAAACAATGTATTGCTTATTTTCCACAAACGAATCGGAAGTAGCTCCCGGCACATAAAGACCGAGAAAGGTCTGTCCCTGTGGAACGCCTTTGTTCGTAACGGTATTGAAAGTATAGGTCAAGACCTTATTTTCTTTATCATAGAACGTGTTTACACTGTCGCCGTGCATGTAAACGCCTGTGCCCAATTGAATGGCTTGTTCAAGTCCGCGGTAACGAACCTCCCCTTTATTCAGAATACTTCCGGCATCGGTAGTGATGGTAAATGTTTCTTCATAATAGGTATCTCCCACACGGATAGTGTCGTATATCAATTTGAAAACCGAACGCAAAGGGCCGGATTCGAGTATTTCGTAACGGTCGAAAGCCTCGCCAATCCACAATTGGGAAGTATAAAGCGCATTACCTCCTGCGCCCAGCGTATGCCCTACGTCATAACTGTCAAATCCACCCAATCCGTTGTCTTCGTGATAGGAAAGTTTGCGTAAACGTCCGGCGTAAATACTGTCCATTACCGGTTCATTTATGTATTTCATCCAGATGTCCACACCGTTGCTCGGATTTTCTATTTTTTCCAAAGCAGGGCCATACATGCGAAAAGCCGCAATATCGTTTTCCCATGCAAAATCGTCGCTCCTTTCCGGAACAAAACGCGCCTGTGTCCTGACAGCAACAGGACTTGGCGTCCCTTTCTGCAAAGAATAGGTTGCGGATGATTTTGCCGGTACATCCGCCTGAAAAATCAACCGGTCGCCATTTGCCGACAACTGATAAGCGACTTCTTTCCCATTTCCATCTTTCAGGATATAGGATTCAAGATTGAAATCAGCAGCCAAAGCGGCTGTTTCCACTTCAACTATTTCTCCTTTGCGGTCAGCATCCAAAGAATTTGACACCTCAATTTTTACGGATTTTGCCGCACATGAAACCAGCAAAATACCCAAAAACAACACTAAATTTTTCATTTTAATATAAATTTAATTTAATATGATTATGCTTTATAAAGTAACTCCTGTTTTGAAGATAGCAATCTCCCTGTAATCTTTCTTTTCATTATTTACAAGTTCTCCGCTTGCCACCCGCACAACATAGTTGATGAAACGTTCTTTCGCTTCATTCATAGATTCATTTTCAATCATTGTTCCGGCATTGAAATCAATCCAGCCGGGTTTTCTCCGGTATAAGTCCGTATTGGTTGAAATTTTTACCGTCGGTACAAATGTTCCGAAGGGAGTCCCGCGTCCTGTGGTGAACAAGACAATATTGCATCCTGCCGATGCCAATGCGGTTGCAGCAACCAAATCATTTCCGGGAGCGCTCAGGAGGTTCAAGCCTTGGGTTTGAATGCGGTCGCCATACCTCAAAACATCTTTCACCGGCGATTTTCCGCATTTTTGCGTACATCCCAGCGATTTTTCCTCCAATGTGGAAATTCCACCCGCCTTGTTTCCCGGAGAAGGGTTTTCATAAACAGGCTGTCCGCTACGCATGAAATATTCTTTGAAATCGTTGATTAGATGAACCGTTTTGTCAAATATTCCCTTGTTGATACAACGGCTCATCAGTATCGTTTCCGCCCCGAACATCTCCGGGACTTCCGTCAGCACAACGCTTCCGCCTTGGGCAACTAAAAAATCGGAAAATTCACCCAACAGGGGATTGGCCGTAATACCTGAAAAGCCATCCGATCCTCCGCATTTCAGACCGATTTTCAGTTTGGAAACAGGAAATTCTTCCCGCGTGTCTTTTGAAACGGTTTTGTAAATATCCCGCAACAGTTGCATTCCCGTTTCATACTCATCGTCCGTTTTTTGCGTTTCAATGAATTTGATACGGGATTCGTCATATTCGCCGAGGAGTTTGCAAAATTCACCAATCTGGTTATTTTCGCAACCCAATCCTACCAATAAAACACCTCCTGCATTGGGATGCAAAACCATGTCTCTCAGTATTTTTCTTGTATTTTCATGGTCGTCTCCCAATTGTGAACAGCCATAATTGTGCGGATAAGCTACAATGGCGTCAACGCCCTTGTTTTGTGTTTCCCTACGCAAATTTTCCGCAAGGGTTTTCACTGTACCGTTCACGCACCCGACTGTAGGGATAATCCATATTTCGTTGCGCACGCCTACACCTCCATCACGTCTCCGGTATCCTTTGAAAGTCAAGCCGGATTTCGGGATGTCTAATGAAATAAGCTGCGGGAGATACACATAATCCAGCATGCCCGACAGGTTTGTCCGGATGCTCTTTTCATTGACCCAGTCGCCCCGTGAAATAGCCTGCAATGCATATCCGATAGGGTAACCATATTTAATCAGATGCGTTTTCTCCGGAATATCCGCCAAGGCGAATTTATGGCCGGCCGGCACATCTGATGACAATACAAGCTCCTTTCCATCCATCTGTAAAGAAGTACCGGCATATAGATCGGTTAATGCAACGGCTACATTATCGGCAGGATTTATTTTTAAGAATTGCATAGTTTTTTCGCTGCTTCTTTTATGCCTGTTTCCTGTATCGACCATAAATATCCGGTGAGTTCTTCCGTCAAACCGGCAATTTCATTCAAGTCTTCTCCCCAGATAAATTCAGCAGCCAAAACGCCTTGCGCCACTTTATCCACATTATTTGATTGCCAAAGCCCAGTCAATAAGTCCAAAATAGCTTTGTCATCATTCGGCGTAATTTCATCGTTTCCGCGTTTGCCTCCTTTGTAGTAAGTAATGATTCCCGCCAATCCGAGCAGCAAGCCCGACGGCAGTCGACCGGTACGTTTCAGGTAGGTTTTCAGTCCCGGCAGGTCACGGGTTTTGTATTTCGGGAATGAATTCAACATGATACTGGTAACGAAATGCTTTACGAAAGGGTTCCGAAAACGGTCGAGAACATCGCCTGCATATTGTTTCAATTCGCTTTCCGGCAAATCCAAAGTCGGAAGCAGTTCGTCGTACATCACCCGGAGCACAAATTTTCCGATAATTTTGTCATCCACACATTCGCGCACAGTATCCAAGCCGGACAAATAACCCACCGGCGACAAGACTGTGTGAGGGCCGTTCAACAAAGTCACTTTCCGTTCGTGATAAGGTTTTTCGTCAGGGACGAACAAGACGTTCAATCCGGCTTTTCCAGCAGGAAATTCTGCAGCCACGGATTCAGGGGCTTCTATTACCCAGAGATGAAAAATTTCACCTTTTACAACCAAGCGGTCGTTGACGCCTATTTTTTCCGTAATCTCACGGATAGAATCTTTGGGATAGCCGGGAACAATACGGTCGACCAAGGTACAATACACCCCGCAGGCCGTGTCGAACCAATTGCGGAACCCCTCGCCTAATTGCCACAAATCAATGTACCGGCGAATGCATTTTTTCAATTCCGTTCCATTGTGGAATATCAGTTCACAGGGAAAAATAAGCCACCCCTTATCGGCAGCGCCGGAGAAAAACCGGTAACGGTGATAGAGCAATTGCGTTAGTTTGCCGGGGTAAGAGCGAGCGGGCTTATCGTCTAAGCGACAAGTCTCGTCGTAAGCGATTCCGGCTTCAGTCGTGTTGGAAATGACAAAACGCATATCCGGATTTTTGGCCAATTTCAGGTATTCATCAAATTGGGTATACGGATTGAGGCCCCGTGTGATTACGTCAATCAAATCAATGTTGTCCACCGTTTTGCCTCCGTCTATTCCCTGTAGATTTACATGATATAAACCATCCTGTTCATTCAACAGGTCGACCATTCCGTCCGGAAGTGGTTGCACAACGACTACACCTGCATTAAAATCCGTTTTTTGGTTCGTTTTATATACAATCCAATCTACGAAAGCGCGTAAAAAATTACCTTCTCCGAACTGGATAATCCGTTCGGGATAGTATTTTACATTTTCAACTGTTTTTCTGTTCAAGTTTTCCATTTTATTCTTTAAAGTCAATATAGTAATCAATATTATCTTTTATCAGGAGGTCGACCGGTACGTAGTTGACTCTTGTCACCTCTTGCTTGAAAATCAATTTTCGGCACATATCCCTGAGGGAACAATACACTTGTTTATCAGGCCGTTGGGCTATCAGAAAGGAGATTACGCCTTGTTTGAGATAGCTTACATTTTTTTCCAACAAGTCATACCCCAGCAACCGGACGTCGGTACGGTGCATTTTTTCCAAGTACATAGCCAAACGGTAGGCTTTTGAGTTAAAGGTAATAGCGGCCTTAATCGATCTGTTCATGGAAAATACATTTTGAAGCAGACTGAAATTAGCTTTTTCGTCATCATCGGCCAACCATACTTCAACTAATTTTAATTTTCTTTCCAAGCCACGTTTCTTGATATATTCTATAAACCCCCTGTTCCGATTAGCGGTTTGATTTGATAAAACATTCTTTTTACGCTGGGTTCGGACAACTAAAATTTCCGCGTTTTCCGGCAAACCTTCGAGCAAAAGTTTGGCCGCTATATAGCCGCTCTGGAAAGAGTTTTGCCCGTAATAAGTCAGGAAATCCGCATCTTCAATCATGGAATCAAAAAATGAGAACGGGATATTCTGCGTCTTCAATTTCGCTACAAAGGCTAAAGTTTCCGTACGGAAAAAAGGCGCTAAAATCACGCCGTCCGGAAGTTGGGAGAATACACTTTCTGCCGCCGCCGCAAAGGAAGAGGCATCCAACTGGTCGAAATATCTTTTTTCGATAGATACATTATAATCCGTAAAACTCCGGACTGCCTCATCAAAACTAAGGTCAGCCGTTTCCCAATAATCGCCCGGCTGATATTTGGGAATGACACACACAAAACGATAATGCTTTCTGGATGCCAAGGAACGGGCAAATAAATTCGGCGAATAATCCAAGTCCTTTATAGCCTTTTGAACGGCTTCCCTGCTTTTTATCGACACTTCTCCCCTGTTGTGAATTACCCGATCGACGGTGCCTTTCGACACGCCTGCCAATAATGCGATGTCCTTTATTCCGATTCTACCTGGTTTATTTTCTTCGTTCATAGCACAAACTGATATATTTTTATTTTCCGTGTACGTACACGGAAAAATTTTCTACAAAATTACGATTAATTTTATAATTGCAAAATTTTTTGTAAGAAAATTTTATGCGGTCAAACGTCATTACAAAAAAGAATTGACAAAATGGGGTAATTTGGAATTGGATACATTTATTCCGGATACCCTTCTCAACGACAGCAGTTGGTTACGGAAGAAAGCACAGTTGTATGTTTTTGTCGAGCGTTTATCTTCCTACATACCTGATCGCCTTTGCCTTCGTATTCCCAATAGAAACTCATTCCGCTCTGGTTGGTCAGTTTAACCAATAAATGACCCTCGTATTGGAAATATTTGCTGACGTCCTGTGTAATGTAAGCTTACAACAGGTTGCTGCAAAAATTTTGAAGCCAATGTAATCTTACAATGAGGCGCTAAAAAAAAAATTGGAGCCAATGTAATCTTACAATGAGGCGCTGAAAAAAATTTAAAGCCATTGTAATCTTACAATGGAACGCTGAAAAAATTTTGGAGCCATTGTAACGTTACAATGAGGTGCTGAAAAAAATTTGAAGCCAATGTAATCTTACAATGGAACGCTGAAAAAATTTTGGAGCCATTGTAATCTTACATTCGCCTGCCGAAAGAAACAGGAGCTTATTGTAATCTTACAATGCCTTGCCGAAAAAAAAGGGGGATTGATTATTCTTTTTTGCTGTATCGGTAATAGAATGTAATCGGGCAAAACGCTGAGCGCCTATGGAGGACTTGAAGAAATCGCTTGTATCAGTAGGATTACCTCCCGCCAATAGGATCCTGCGAAATATAACTCCCCACCTCAGCATCATAATACCGAAACCGGTTGTAATAAAGCCCCGTCTCCTCATCCTGATACTGTCCCTGATACCGGAACGGACAGTCGCTCAAAGAACGCCCTGCAAATGTACGAACTCTTCCGTAAATATCCAAAACTGCTTCCCAAGTTTTTTCTCCGTTCGTGTCATACATCTGGGTGGGAGTGCCCAGATAGTCGGTCACGATGCTTTGGCTGCCCCTGTCCGTAATCCGGGCGCAAGGCACAAAACTGCCTTCTTCAAAAACCCATGTGATAATATCTATCAATGGTTCTTCCTTGGTGGTCTGCCATTCGTGGAGTGGCGTGTTGCCGTCCCAGAGCCAAAAGATATTTCAAAGAACTTTTAACAGACTTTATAGTGTATGTAAATTTCGCCAGAAAAATTAGATAAAGACTCCTTAATATTTGATATTAAATCATCAAAATTTTTAAATTCATCTAAAGAATCTAATTCATTTCCATACCAACAAAAAAATTCTGCTTCTCTCAATTCATATAAAATACCCCATAGTTGTGTTTTTTTTATATCAATTCCTTGAACAATTAATTCTTGAGTAGATACACATATATCATCAAAATTCGATATTGTAAAAATTTTACTTTTGTTAATTTTATCAAAAAAAACGTCAGCACAATTTTGTAAAAAAAGAGAATTATTTTTTACTTTTAAAATGGATTCAAATTTAGCCCTATTTTTTTTTTCTTCTTTTAGTCTAAATAAAATAAATTGACTCATATTAAAAATATATTAATGGCTTCCGCCTCTATCACGTCTATTTCTTCTTTGTCTCATTTCTCCATTTCTTAACTTTTCATCTACAAAATCTAAATCTTCTGCCGTTGTTCCTCTATATCTTCTAGTTGTACTTCCTTGTCCATTTGAACTAGTATTTACTTCCGGATAATGTGTATGAGGAGATAAACCGTTATGTTCATGTGTAAAATGTACTTGAAACCATCCTCCATCATCACCTGTACTAACTAAGTCTATATCTGCGTTTGTTGGAACTACAGTACCTCTAGGGGTAACGATAAAATCTGCTTTCCATCCCAAGACATCCATCCCAACATTCACATCCTTCACATACCCATACAAAGTAGGATTACCCCCAGCCAACCCAATAGGGTCTTTAGAAATATAACTCCCCACCCCAGCATCATAATACCGAAACCGATTATAATACAGCCCAGTCTCCTCATCCTGATACTGTCCCTGATACCGGAACGGACATTCGCTCAAAGAACGCCCTGCAAATGTACGAACTCTTCCGTAAATATCCAAATCAGCATCCCAAGTTTTTTCTCCGTTTGTGTCATACATTTGGGTGGGAGTACCCAGATAGTCGGTAATGATGCTTTGGCTGCCCCTGTCCGTAATCCGGGCACAGGGCACGAAACTGCCTTCTTCGAATACCCAAGTGATAATATCTATCAACGGTTCTTCTTTGGTCGTCTGCCATTCGTGGAGTGGCGTGTTGCCGTCCCAGAGCCAGTTCGTTCTCCTGTTTTTTACTTCCTTGTAAGTCCTTCTGCCGAGTGCATCGTAGCCGAAACGGATTTTACCCTGCTGCGGATTTACCACCCGTTTGAGCATACCGCCGGCTGACCATTCATACAGCCAACCTGTAGCCGTTGCCTTGAACTTGATGTCATATTTTTTCTCAATAGCTTCTTTGCCAAGACTGCTGTATCCCTGCGGTTTCTTGAA
>JAITNQ010000144.1 GCA_031290435.1 Candidatus Symbiothrix sp.
CCCGAACGGGAAAGTTCATGATTTTCGCCTTTGAACACGACAATACGGGAAGGTATCTCAAAATATTGCAGGGCGTAATACATTTGTAATCCTTCCACAAGCCAACAACGGTAATCTTCTTCGCTGTGGATAAAAAGCGTGGGCGTTTTCACCTTGTCTGCATATTTCAATGGAGAAGCATTCCATAATAAGGGCGTGTTTTTCCAGAGATCCGTACCAAAGTAGTTGTAGGTAAATGTGTAACCTATACCGCTCGTGTTACTGAAACTTAACCATGACGATATGCTGCGTTGCGATGCCGCCGCTTTGAAACGATCGGTTTGCCCAATAATCCAATTGGTCAAAATACCTCCGTAAGAACCGCCGGTAACACCCAAACGATTTTTATCGATAAAATCTATTTGTTCCAAAGCCGCATCAACGAAAGTCATGAGATCGTTGTAATCAATCGCTCCTACTTTGCCGCGGATATTGGTAAATTCCGAACCACGGCCATCACTTCCTGTGGGATTGGTAAATAAGACTGCATAACCTTGATTTGCCCAATATTGCATTTCGTGGAAGAAAACCGTACCGTAAGTTGTTTTCGGGCCGCCATGAATATCAAGGATGGTCGGGTATTTCTTTCCTTTTTCGTAATCGGCAGGAGGTAATACGTAACCGTTCAGGACTTTTCCCACTTCATTCGTAAAAGTGATTTCTATGGGTTTAACCACTTTGTGTTCATCAAACAGGGGCTTATTGATAGCGGTTAACGGCGAAGCATTGCCATTTTTGTCGATAAAATAAATTTCGCTGCCCTGTTGTCCGACAAGCGCTACGGATAGAAAACCATCTTTGTAGGGAAGGTATTCCTGTACGGTAATATCGCCTTTGGTAAGGAAAGATACTTTGGCATCTTTATACGCCAAATGAATCAGGTGCGCATGATCAATCACCGTTGTGATATAGCGAATTCCGTCTTTGTCGAAAGTAATTTTAGACCGACCGCCACCGCCGATGTCCGAGCCGATGCTATTTCCTACACCATACAGCGAAGCGTCGTAAATTTCGGTAAGTTTTCCGGTGCGCAGGTGCAGGCGATATATGCCGGCATTTTCTATCTTGTTGCGTTCGAGGTTGCGGTTGATAGTCAGCACAATCTCATCGTCATTCAGGAATTGGACGCCTCCGTAAGAAGCCCTTTCAAACAAGTTCCATTCCTTTGTTTCCAAAGTTTCAACATTCAGCGTAAGCAAGCGGTTTCCTTCCGGCGCTTTGCCGTAATAGGCGTCCCGCTTGGTATAGGCAAGTGTTTTCTTGTTGGGACTTAATTCTAATCCCGATGCGTTTTCCAAAGTATCGGACAACAATTTTCTTTCGCCATTGTTGTAATAATACAGATGGGTGCGCAGACCGCTAACATCGCCCCTGCCATTCGACCAAAAAGGTAATTCTTCGAAAATACGGTATTTACTATTCTCTTCCTTTTTTTTCAAAGCCTCTTGGCGATTGCCCTTGCTCTCTTTTAGCAAAAGTTCAAAATAGTGGTCGTAGGAAGCAGTATAGAAAAAGTGTTCTTTGTCTATCCATTCTATCTGTCCGGTTTGAAAAGGCAGGCGCAGCCATTCGTTGGCTTCCTGATAACCGCTACTCAATTTTTGGAAAACAGTCAACTGCTCGCCTTTTTTTATTTTCTCCTTGTCTTTCTCCTCGCGGACATCACGAAAGATAATGCCCCCATCTTGAAAAAAATAATCGGACACCCCTTTGGATATTCTGACCGGCTTGCCGTCTATCAATTGATATAAGCTACGGGTGTAGTTATTGCCTTCCTTATCCGGTTGACTAAGCACGAAAAATATGTTTCCGTCCTGTTCTTTAAGGTTTGATATAGTTTTCACTTGGGTAAAGAAATCAATCCCTATCGGCTTCTTTTCGCCGGTTTCTTGTGCTGTTACATGCCCTGCAAAGAGGGCGAAAATCAGCAATAATGCACTGAATTTAAATCTTTTATTCATACTCCTTAATTCTTAATTTTCCAATTTCGTTTCAAAAAAATCTGCCGCCGCCACCGAGGTGGTTTCCAAGCAGGATAGCGTTGATAAATGTCCTTTCCGTAGCATCCCATATTCCTCTGAACAAAGGATTATCGCCGAATAAGATGATGCTTCCCGAACCGTAAGCGCTTGTCCGTATAGAGGCGGCGGTTTTGAATCGCGCCAAAGCAGCCTCATCAGCATAACCGTTGAGCAGCGGACTATTGGAGTAGCGGGCGACAACATTGCCTGTTGCCTGCAACGAGGGTGCGCTTTCGCGTATTACCGGCAATATTTCGTTGGTCAATCCGAAGGCGATGGGACTTTTCAGGTCGATTTTCGTTTCAAAGACAGATGTTGGGACACGTCCGCCGCCACGTTGCGGAACGGTAGCCACTTGCGTGCTGTCAGGATTGTTGCGACGGTTTCCGCCACTGCTATCTCTATTAAAACCTGCGGTAGAAGCATCCAACAGTTTGGCGTTTACCGCCCATTGCGAAGCCGAATTGATGGTAATCAAGGTATTGCCGTTGCGAATCCAATCTTTGAGCGCTTGAAGCGTAGCTTCGTCAAGGAAAGAATAACTTCCGCCTACGAAAACAACGCGATTGAAGTTCTTCAAAGACGATGCCCGGAAACTGCTTGATTCGACCCTCACTACCGGATATTTTAATTTGATGTCGAATAAATGCCACAATTCGCCGGCTTCTCCGGAAGACACATCGCTACCGGTTATGACCAATACTTCCGGTTTCGTTATTGTGCGGAAAGAAGCGCTTCCCAAATCAGGCCCTTTCACACTGTATCCGGTTGAGACAGGTACAACTTCCACACTTTCTTCGCTGCTCAAATTCTTCAATATGGCATACAATTCATTGGAAGAAATCGTTTGATTGCCGACAGGAATAAGCAAAGTGCCGTAAGTAAATTCCTTGACGCCATCGGAGGTAGTGGCGGAAAACGGTTCGAAGGTCGATTTTACAAGAATATGCTTTTCCAACAGACGCAAAAGCAGTTGTTGACTTCTGGAATCGCGATAATCAATCAGATAAGCATAGCTTGACTGTTGGAAAGCGTCTCTTGATTGGGTTACCGCTTCCACCTTGTTTCCGTGTGCTGTTCCTACGATTTTAGCATAAGCCAATCCTGTAGAATAAGCGACAGAAAAGCCTGCGCCATATCCCAGTTTGGAGGCGTCGGTATAGTCTTTTTTGTCATCGAAAATGATTTGCACCAAAGCGCTATTGGGTTGGGCTATGGGAATAATATACGATTTACCTTTAGCGTAATTCACACCGTTGATGGTCTGATCCTGATTGTTTTCATACACATCTAAATGGTGAGCGAGCAACAATTTGACGAATTTAGTCACACGAGAACGGTCGTATTCATCGCCGAAGATATAAGATGAGTTGTCGGATTTACCGGTAAGGGTAAAAAATTCTTTTTGCAGGTCGAACAAGGCTTTGCGGTTATCGTTTGCTGCATCTAAAGTAGCAATCGCCGACACCAACTGGTTTCTGACCGTGAAAGCAAAAGTAATAATTCCGTTGGACGATTCTTGGTGTATTCCGCGCGAAGAACCCTGTTCAAAAAGGATTCCCACTGCGCCGTTGTAATCGGGATAAGTAGAACCGAAGTTCGGATTCTTATTGTCATACTCCTGTTTTGAATAATAGAAAGAACCGATTTTATCAAGCGCTTTGGCATAATAATTACCAAATTCTTTATTCAAAGCATACGTAGCTTTCGGTACAAAACGGCTTTCATTGCCATTGGGGTCTGTCGGTTCAAAAAAGAAAGTGCTTGATGTTCCCATTTCGTGCTCATCAATCTGTACATGAGGCAACCAAGATTGATAGAACTCCACGCGCGCCTGACTTTCCGGATGAACAATATTTATCCAGTCGCGGTTCAGGTCGAACCAATAATGGTTGCCTCTTCCGCGGGGCCATCCCTCGTTGTGTTCACGATCTAATGAACTGATATTTGTGTAATTCACGCTGGCATTGCTGTTTACCCAGCCTGCAAAGCGTTCTTGTCCGTCCGGATTACGGACAGGATCAATGAAATAGATGCCGTCGGACAACTGCTTGCTAACGGTTTCCCCTTGTGCAGCTACCAAGTAGTAAGCCGACAACAGAGAGGCTTCCGAACCGGATACTTCGTTGCCATGCACGGTATAACCCAAGAAGATAATCAGGGGTGTATTGGGGGTTTCGCCCTTCCGCACTTTCTCGCGTTCCTCTTTGAAGGTATCTAAGTTCCGGAGATTCTCCGGAGAAGACACAATCAATATCTTCAGGGGGCGCAACTCGTGTGTGCGTCCGATTTGAATCAGTGTCGCCTTGTCCGATAAGGTTGCCAATTTCTCTAAATAAGCATTGATTTGATGATGCTCTGTGATGTGCGTTCCCAATTCGTAACCCAGAAACTGTTCCGGCGTAGGAATTTTGGGGTCAAATTTGACGGAAGCGTCAAAGAAATAAGCCGTTTTTTCAGCCTGTATAAAGCCAATGGCTAAAATAAACAGGGATACAGATAATAATAACTTCTTCATTTTTGTAAATTTTAATTCTTTAATATTTAATTTAGTCTATCAATTATTTTTTACGAATTTTACTGTCTTTACTATACTATTTGAGTTTGTATCATATACAGTGACAATATATATACCTCTAGGTTGATTGGATAAATTCCATGAAATGGTTTCTCCCGCAGAGTTTCCTTGTTTGACAGGAAAATTATACACATCTTTTACGATGGACTGGCTATGAAGATATAGTCCATTCATCAATAACATTAACAAAATAATTCTTTTCATTTTTAATTAAAATTAATCTCTAAATAATCCAATAATAAACTCCCTGCACCGTATTCATAGATTAATTTCCAATCTTTGCTGTTTGTATAAAGATCAATCCATGTGGTTATAACCCGTTCTCCGTCTTCCTGAAAAAATTCGCCGAACCCGGTTTCGGTAAAGCAGTTAAAATAAAAATAAATGACTTTACCGTTCAATTCTGCTTGGTATATCTCCGCAATTTTCGCAAAAAACAGCGTGTTCCTTTCAA
>JAITNQ010000165.1 GCA_031290435.1 Candidatus Symbiothrix sp.
TCCGAGGATTCCGTATTCCATCTCGAATACAAAATCATTCATGCTCCGGTTGTTTACCTTTCCTGTAAGGTAATTATTGTAAACGGCAAAGACCCTCGGAATATCAATACCGGCAGGACAATCCATACAATACCGGCATGCGGTGCATGGAATGACGGCCGATGTCCTGTATGCGGCTAATGCCTGCTCAATCACAGCATATTCGCGCTTGTCAAGCGGCTTGAAATGTTCCATTGTTTGCACATTATCCTTTAGCTGGTCCATCGTTGACATACCGCTTAAAACAGCGAATACTTCCGGAAGTGATGCGGCATATCGCAATGCCCATGATGCAATACTTGCTTCCGGTTTTTCCTTTTTGAATATTTCGACGGATTGATCGCATAGGGTTGCCAAGGCGCCTCCTCTCACAGGTTCCATCACAACGACCGGAATGCCGTTGTCTTTTAGTATCCGGTATTGCAGGTCTGCATTTTGAAGCTCCCAATCCATATAATTCAGTTGGATTTGGGCAAAATCCCAATCGTACTTTTCTACGATTTTTGCCAACAATTCCGGTTTGTCGTGGAAAGAAAAACCCAAGTGGCGTATTTTCCCCAGCCGTTGTTTTTCCTTGATTATTTCGTATATTTTAAAAAATTCCACCTTTTGCAAATGCGCTTCATTCATATTGTGCAATAAGTAGAAATCGAAATAATCCGTGCGGCATTTTTTCAATTGTTCATGGAAAATACGTTCCACATCCTCCTCGGATGAAACAAATACCACCGGCATTTTGGTCGCCAGATGGAAGCTGTTACGCGGATATTTCGACAACGCCTCACCGGCAAAGGATTCCGATTGCCCTTCATGATACATATAAGCCGTATCAAAATAATTGATTCCATGAGCGATGGCATAATCGACCATTTCCTGCGCTTTCTCTTTGTCAATAGCATTGCTCCCGTTTCCTATCAAGGGCAAACGCATGCAACCAAAACCCAACAAAGAGATGAATTCATTACTGTTTTTATACCTGCGTGTTTCCATGGTTTAAAATTAGGCATTTAAACTAAACATTAAAACGGAAGTGCATGATATCCCCATCCTGCACCATGTATTCTTTACCCTCGATACTGAGTTTACCGGCGTCTTTGCAGGCGCTTTCCGAGCCGAGTTGAATATAATCAAGGTATTTAATCACTTCTGCACGGATGAATCCTTTTTCAAAATCAGTATGGATAATCCCTGCACACTGAGGCGCTTTGCTCCCTTTCAGATACGTCCATGCGCGAACTTCCTGCGGGCCTGCGGTGAGGAAAGTTTCTAAGTTCAATAATTTATAGGCGAACTTGATCAAGCGGTTCACTCCGGACTCTTCTAATCCTAATTCGTTGAGGAACATTTCACGTTCTTCATAAGTTTCAAATTCGGCTATTTCCGATTCAATTTTCGCTGCAACAATTAATAATTCAGCTTCTTCGTCTTTGATGGCTTCCCGAATATCTGCTACATAGTGATTGCCGGACACAGCAGATGTTTCCTCTACATTGCATACGTACAAGACAGGTTTGTTCGTGAGCAGGAATAAGTCGTGAGCCGCTTTTTGTTCGTCCTTCGTCGCTAATTTGACGGTGCGGGCTGATTTTCCTTGTTCAAGCGCTGCCTTGTATTGCAACAATACATCCAATATCAATTTCGCTTGTTTATCTCCGCCGGTTTGCGCTTGTTTTTGTACTTTATTGATTCGGGATTCCACCGTTTCGAGGTCTTTCAGTTGCAATTCATAGTCGATTATTTCTTTGTCACGCAAAGGGTTAATCGACCCGTCTACGTGGGTTACGTTATCATCATCGAAACAACGCAAGACATGTAGAATAGCATCTGTTTCACGGATATTTGCAAGGAATTTATTCCCCAGACCTTCACCCCGGCTTGCGCCTTTCACCAATCCGGCTATGTCGACGATTTCCACCGTAGTAGGTACAATTTTCTGTGGATGAACCAATTCTGCTAATTTGTTCAACCGTTCATCCGGCACGGTAATCACACCCACATTGGGTTCTATCGTGCAGAAAGGGAAGTTAGCCGCTTGCGCCTTTGCATTGGACAGGCAGTTGAAAAGTGTTGATTTACCTACATTCGGTAATCCTACAATGCCGCATTGTAAAGCCATTTTATTTGTTTTAGTATTTATTATTTTGTCTGCAAAGGTAATCAATTTATCCTGAATAAATGGCAAGGATGTTTTCTTGAAAATCCAAATATTATCATTACCTTTGTAAAAATCAATGTGACCATAAGTAAAAACTAACAAGTACACATGAATGCTTTCTTCAAAAACTGTGGAATTTTTGTGTTGATTATTGGGGAATTGTTCCTCATTGTCCCTTTTTTCACACACAAACAGACCAATGGGAATTTGCTGTCCGGATGGATTTTGATTCTCACCGGCTTCATTTTGTATATCCTTATCAATAAAAAAAACCGCTAAAAACGGCTTTTTACAAGACAAAATATCCTCCTTATAATAAATCATTGACTAAGTTCATTCACACACTCTGTAACTAATAATGAATATTTTGAAATGGCTTTCACAAGCAATGACAAAAAGAGATAATTTTTAATTTAACCACCTCAATAACTACTACAAGGAGGAGGGTATTTTTTGTCTCTTCTATAATAGATACAAAAACTGTGCCAAATTTTGATTTCTTCAAATATTAAATTCAAATATTTGTCCGTACTCAACCGGAAATTCAAAAGTTTTATCAATGGGGAATATTTTTAAATAGCTATGTATTAATCTAATAACTCCTGCATGGGTAAATAAACATGCTGATTTTATATTGGATGATTTTAATTCATCCATAAAAGAATTTATCCTTTTTTGCATCATCGCATAAGATTCTCCGTTTTTTGCCGGATAATTCAGCCAATCGTTCAACCAAGTTTTGGCTGCCGCAGTCTCAATTTCCATCCATGATTTCATTTCCCAGTCACCGAAATTCAGTTCCCTGATTCTGGTCTCCAAAATGGGGAATTCAAATCCACAATATTTTGCCAATAATGTACATCTTGAAAGTGGACTTGAAAATACTTTGTCAAATGTTTTTCCCGTCAGGTTTTCTTTCACTATTTCAGCCTCAGTGTGAAAAGAAGTCTTCAGAGGCACATCCGAAAATCCATAGCATACCCCTTGAGGAACGTCAACAGCGGTATGTCTGACCATTATTAGTTTCATAATTTATTTTTTTATTGCGTCATAAATAACATCTTGAATCCGGGTACGGATATTCAATCCCATTAAATTTCTATGTGTTCGGGAAGGATAAACCCGATTGGATAAAAATATATAAATCAGTCCATTATCCGGGTCTACCCAAAAACAGGTGCCGGTATAGCCCGTATGTCCGTAAGTCGAGGCAGGCGCCAAAGCGCTTGTCGGACTTGAAGCGAGTCGTACTGTGTCCGGTTTATCGAATCCTAATCCGCGCCTGCTGATTGTACTTTTAGTTTCCGTAAAAGTTGTAACAGTGGCTTTGCTCAAATATCGTTCACCTCCGTATTCACCTGCATACAGCAGCATTTGCAATATTTTTGCCATATCGTTGGCATTGGAAAACAAACCGGCATTTCCCGAAACCCCGCCCATTACCGCTGCTGCTTCGTCATGCGGATATCCGATAAGAATTTGGTTTCTCCAAAATTCATCATGCTCAGTCGGAGCGATATTGAGCCTGTTTATTTTCTGTAACGGAAGGAAACCGATATAATTAGCGCCTAATCCGTCAAAAAAATGCTGCACTAAATAGTGATCAAATTCTTGTCCTGAAACTTGCTCGGTTACTTCTTTCAATAACATGAAATTTAAATCACTGTACAAATAGGCCTTTTTTTTGCTGAGTGTAGCGTCGGCTATCTCTTTCAAAACATCCTTATGGAAATTATCGCTGATATAAAAACTATCCGCAACCTGCTTCTTTATACCCGGCTTGGGTGTTTGAGACACTTTATCGGAATAAAAATTAAAATCGGTTCGCATATATACATTCGTATCATATTGTATGCGAAAAGTAAAATCCCTGCGGGAAGAAGAAAGTTTTCCCGTATAACTGTTCTTGTCTATCAACAGTTGGTAGAATGGGATAAAAGCAGGCAATCCGGATTCATGAAATAAAGCATTCTGAATCGTGATATGACTTTTATCCGTGTTTTTTAGCTCGGGAACAAATAGACTTATCGGATTGGATAATGAGATTTTCTTTGCATCGTATAATTTCATAATGGCCGGAACTGTGGCAATCGCTTTGGTAACAGAGGCCAAATCGTAGACATCGGTATTGCGAACGGCATGTGTGCCGGCATAATCAAAATATCCGAACGATTTGTGGTAAACCACTATGCCGTCTTTGGCGACTAAGACTTGGCATCCGGGGAACGCTTCCTTTTTAATTCCTTCGTATACAATAGATTCTATTTTTCTTAATACCTCCGGAGATAGATTTGCTTCCAAAGGTTCCTGATAAGACAACCTGACTTTTCCGGTTTCCAATCCATCGCCGTATTGAAACAAATCCGCAATCGTAACCGGTAATTTCCCTTTAGCCGGTATGCCTCCCATAAGAATTTCTGCGGCCGCTTTTTGTGTGTAATCCGTATTTTCGTATGCTAAAAGCACTGATTGGGCTGTAGCAATACTGCGTGTATATTTTCCAATACTATAGGGTGAAGTAAAAAAACAAAGATGAACTTCTTTTTCTTTTGTCAATGTCTGAAGCGCCTCAAAATCCTCGATTTTATCGGAATAAATGCCACAGATAAGCCTATTGTAATTACGTAATTGACCGAGCAAAGCGGTAGCATTATTCTTGCAATCAGCCTCAGACAAGGAGAAAATAGGGAAATCTCCATACAAAGCCATTCGTTTTTGAAATTCCAATCCGGTACCGGCTCCAATTGTCAAGATAGCTATTTTATTTTTATTCAGTTGTTTAATTGGAATTGCATCCGCTTTGTTTTTGAGTAAAGTGACAGCTTCATTATTCAATTTCTGAATCAGCCATGATGCATAATCCGAATTGATTTTGCGATAGAGGTTTTTGGTTTCGACCGGTTTGTAGTTGTTCAGTCCGACAATATATTTATATTGAAGTACTTTCAAACATTTTTCTTCAATAAGAGATAGCGGCAAAAGGCCTGATTCTATTGCTTTTTTTATTGATAGAAATTCAGCAGCCGCTTTGCTGGGATTCAATAGAATGTCATTACCGGCCAATAATGCTTGCACACAAATTGTATTTTTTCCGGTTGTGGCGCCTTTCATGGCCAGCGCATCGGTAAATGTCAGGCCGGTGAATCCCAAGTCGTTTTTTAACAGATTATTGACAATATCAGGAGACAAAGAAGAGGCTAATCCGGAAGTCTTATCTAATGCAGGGATAGATAAATGAGCGGTCATTAGGCCGGCAAAACCTTCCCGGATAAATTGCATAAAAGGATATAGTTCTACTTTCTCCAATCGTTTTTTGGAATGGTTGATTTTGGGTAAAGTTTTGTGAGAATCTTCGGAAGTGTCGCCATGACCCGGAAAATGTTTCCCGACAGCAATAATTTTTTTGCTTTCCAAACCTTTCGCGTAAGCCACGCCTTTTTCGGAAACCAATTGTTGCGTTTCTCCGAAAGCACGCATCCCGATAACCGGATTATCAGGATTTATATTCACATCTATGACAGGTGCAAAATTAATATGGACGCCCAATTCCCGCAATTCACGGCCCACTTCTTCTCCATAGAGCCGGATAAGTTCATTGTTGGAAACAGCGCCTAACATCATATTTTTCGGGAAACGGGGGGTATCTCCCAAGCGCATGGATAAGCCCCATTCTCCGTCGAATGAAATCAACAAGGGTATTCGGCTGGTATGCTGGTACAGGTTAATACTTTCGGCTTGGTCTTGTAGCGTTCCTTTGGAAAAGAGGAGGCCACCGATTTTTTGTTCCCTGATATTTTTTAAAACGGCAGGTCGCGCCGAGGCTTCAGGAGCGGCGGTTATCATAAACAATTGACCGATTTTTTCGTCTAAGGTCATCGAATCGAAGATAGAATCAACCCAGTGCTCCATTTTCTGTTGGTCAACTTGCCGGTACAGGTTTGGTTTATTCTGAGCCGACACAAAAGGGGAAACAGACAACAACAACCCCAATAGCAGCAACCAATTTTTCATTTTACTTCCTCCACTACAACATCCAGACGTCCGGTATAAATTCCGTATGCTCCGGTTTGGTTAATAACAACTTCTTTGCCGTCGAGATTGAAACGCCGGTCAGGCTGCTGAAGGAATGTATGTGAATGTCCGCCGAGAATTATATCAATATTGCGGCTTTGTTTGGCCAAAGTGACGTCCCCCATCTGGTCTTCCGAAGGGTAATAACCCAAATGCGACAAACAAATAACCAAATCACATCCTTTCTTTTCTTTCAAAAAGGAGGCTACGCTGTTTGCCGCTTCAACCGGATCGGAATATTGCACTCCGGCATAATTCTGCTTTGCTACCAAGCCATCCGGATTCACCGTGAGGCCAATAATACCGATATTTAACCCATCTTGTTCCAAGATAACATATTCTTTTGTCAAACCTGCTACCGGGGTGCCTGAAAAGTCTAAATTTGTACTGATAAAAGGGAATTTAGCCATCCGGAGCATGTTGGCCATAAAAGCCAATCCATTGTCAAATTCATGATTTCCCAGACAAGCGGCGTCTATTTTCATATAATTAGCCACAGCCATTTCCACTTCACCTTTGAACATATTGAAATAGGGCGTTCCTTGTACAAAATCGCCGCTATGAAATAATAGCACGTTTTCAGATTCGGAACGAACCTGTTCTATATAAGCATTCTGACGGACTACACCCCCTTTGTCGGGATTCCGTGAATCGTTGCCGGGAAACGGCTCAATCCGACTATGGGTGTCGTTCAGATGCAGTATCACAAGCGATTTACTTTGCGCTGCAAGCAAAAGAGGAAATACGAGGAATAGTAATACTAACTTATTCCTCCATCTTAATTCTATTATCTGTTTTAGCATCTATTCGTTTATTTTCAGTTGTTAATTCCTTTACAAATTCTATCATTGCATCGCGAAGCGTTATATTCAAATCGGTATATTCTACGGCTTGGGTAAGCGCTTCCATCCCACTATTTCCTTCCGCCAGATAATCAATTGTGACTATCCGGTAAGTTTTGTTTTCATCCAAAGTTTGTCCACTTATTTTCAGTGATTTAATCTTTCTTTCCCGGATGACTAATTCTATTCCTTTTGACAATCCTTCTCCACCATGGAAAGCGATAAAATCGAAGAATGCTTTCACTGCTTTTCCCGGCAATTCAAGCAAAACGAGCCGATTTTCAAAAGGATAAACCTCATACAGGTCACCGACGGTGACGGCTCCTTCATTGAGCGTAGCCCGCAGGCCTCCGTTGTTAACTACGGCAAAATCAATATGCCCCCATGAACCGGATGCATAATCTTGCATCGCGTCTGTGGTGAAATTTGTCAGCAAACTTTGCGGAAATCCTTTTACCAAAGTTTTGTCGGCAAATCCGATTTCCTGGTGCATTTCCACATCTAATTTTGTTTTGTAGGAATTCACTAAAGCAACCATTCCGGGGTCGGCTTTGTTGTCCCAATCGCTATTCATTTCTATCCGGGCGCCTTCAATACTTTTTACCGCATACTGTTTTTTACTGCATGCAGTAAAGAAGAGCGCCAAGACTAAAAACAGCGGTACAAATAAATTAACCTTCTTCATGAATCCAATTTTCTGCTTTTCTTACTTTTTTAAACAAATCGGAAGCAAATACAAAATCATTCAATTTTTTGTTTGTCGATGTCATGATTTCATCTTTGGTTCCCTCCCATGCTTTTTCTCCTTCGTGGATAAATATGATTTTTTCTCCGATATTCATTACGGAGTTCATATCATGTGTATTTATCACGGTTGTCATATTGTATTCCTTTGTGATACTGTGTATCAAATCATCTATCAGCAAGGCTGTTTTTGGGTCTAAACCCGAATTTGGCTCATCGCAAAAAAGGTACTGTGGATTGAGTGCGATGGCGCGGGCGATAGCGACCCTTTTCATCATTCCTCCGCTGATTTCGCCCGGATATGAATGGTCGGCATCGGTCAGATTCACGCGCTCTAAACAAAATTTAGCCCGTTTTTCACGCTCTTTCCAACTGTCGTGGGTGAACATAGTTAAAGGAAACATCACATTTTCGAGGACTGTCATTGAATCGAACAGCGCCGAACCTTGAAACAACATGCCCATCTCGCGGCGGAGATTTTTCAGTTCCGTCTTCTTCATGGCCGTCAAGTTTCGTTTGTCGTACAAAATTTCACCTGAGTCCGGTCTTAATAAGCCAATCAAAGTTTTTAACATGACTGTTTTTCCGGATCCGCTACGTCCGATAATCAGATTTGTTTTCCCTTTATCGAAAATCGTAGAGATATTTTTCAATACCTCTTTTTTGTCGAATGATTTACATATATTATTTACTTCTATCATTTTGCGAGCATTAATTGGGTTATAACCAAGTCGAATGTCAAGATTAGTACGCTACTCATCACTACTGAATCCGTACTTGCTTTTCCAACCTCCAAGGCGCCTCCTTTTACATAATAGCCAAAAAAAGAAGCAATGGAAGAAATTATAAATGCAAAAACCATGGATTTTACAATGGAATAGCCGATGTAGGATGATTCAAACCAATAGCGAATGCCGTATTCATACTTCGTGACGGTTATCATATCCGTTGCAAATGCAATGAAATACCCGCCGATGATTCCAAAAAACATACTGAATATAACCAATACCGGAATGAAAGCCATAAAGGCTACTATTTTCGGGAAAATCAAATAATTAGCCGAGTTTACACCCATAATTTCCAAGGCGTCGATTTGCTCCGTCACCCGCATGGTTCCTAATTCGGAAGCAATATTTGAACCCACTTTCCCAGCCAGAATTAAACACATGATGGTTGAAGAAAATTCCAATAAAATAACTTCCCGTGTGATATATCCTACGGTGGAGTCCGGAATCAAAGGCGATTGGATATTCAATGCAACCTGAATGGTTAACACCGCACCGATAAAAGTGGAGATGAATATCACAATCCACAACGAGTCTACCCCCAATTTGTATACTTCTTTCAGGGTTTGCCTGAAAAATACACTCCATCTTTCCGGTACAGCTAATGTCCGAAGTACTAAAATCACATATCGTCCGAATTTTTCAAGCGCTTTTATTAACATACAAAATCCTATTGATTTACATTTTTAATCTGCAAATGTAATGATTTTTTACTACTTTTGCCACAAAATACAACTAAGTCTATGGAACAAATGATTCTTCGTACGGAAAATTTGGTAAAAAGGTATAGAAACCGGACTGTGGTCAACCATGTTTCGATTAATGTAAAACAAGGAGAAATTGTTGGTTTGTTAGGTCCGAACGGCGCCGGAAAAACCACCACTTTCTATATGGCGGTAGGTTTGGTAACGCCGAACATGGGCAAAATTTTTCTGGGAGATATGGATATTACCAAATTTCCGGTTTATAAACGCGCCCGAAACGGAATTGGCTATCTGGCGCAAGAAGCATCTGTTTTTCGTAAATTGTCGGTAGAAGATAATATCAGATCTGTTTTAGAAATGACGGAACAGCCTGTCAGTTATCAAAAAGAAAAGTTAGAAAGCCTGATTGCCGAATTTGGACTGCATAAAGTTCGCAAAAACTTAGGAGACCAACTGTCCGGTGGTGAACGCCGTCGGGTTGAGATAGCGCGGTGCTTGGCTATCAATCCGAAATTCATCATGCTGGATGAACCTTTTGCCGGTATCGACCCGATTGCCGTACAGGATATTCAACAGATTGTCGGGGAATTGAAACACAAAAACATCGGTATCCTGATTACCGACCACAATGTACACGAGACCTTGAGTATTACCGACCGCGCTTACCTTTTATTCGAAGGTAAAGTATTGTTTCAAGGAGTCGCTGAAGAATTGGCCGAAAACCCGATTGTCCGGGAAAAATATTTGGGACGGGATTTCGAACTAAGAAAGAAAGTTTTGTAAAACCGGTTTTCCCCATTTCAACCCTTGATTTTTCCGTTTTCAACTTGAAACCCACTCAGGAAAAGGAAATCGGATAGTGATATTGTTTTAATCATTAAAACAAAGTGAACTATCCGGAAAAAAGTTGTATTTTTGCAAAAATAAGAAATTTCAGATGAAGACAATTCATAAAATAATCAACGGCGATAGTCGGCAAATGAGCGAACTCCAAGATAAATCAGTGCATTTGATTATCACTTCGCCGCCTTACTGGCAATTGAAAGACTATGGCTCCGACAACCAAATCGGGTTCAATGACAGCTATGAAAACTATATTAACAACTTGAATTTGGTTTGGGCGGAATGTAACCGTGTTTTGCACGACGGTTGTCGGCTGTGCATCAATATCGGCGACCAGTTTGCACGTTCAGTGTATTATGGACGTTACAAAGTTATCCCGATTCATTCCGAAATTATTCGGTTTTGCGAGGCGATTGGTCTTGATTTTATGGGACAAATTATCTGGCAGAAAACCACGACGATGAATACTTCGGGCGGCGGTGCTGTGATGGGCAGTTTTCCGTATCCGCGCAACGGCATTGTGAAATTGGATTTCGAATACATTCTGTTGTTCAAAAAACAGGGCGATGCACCCAAACCGACTGCTGAGCAAAAGGCGAACGCCGCGATGACCAACGAAGAATGGAACACTTTTTTCAACGGACACTGGTATTTCAACGGTGCAAAGCAGGACAAACATTTGGCGATGTTTCCCGAAGAACTGCCGCACCGCCTGATAAAAATGTTTTCGTTTGAAGGCGAAACCGTATTAGATCCGTTTATGGGCAGCGGAACGACTGCTTGGGTGGCAAGAAGATTAAACCGGAACGCTGTGGGTTACGAAATAAATTCCGAATTTATCCCGATTATCAAAGAAAGAATCGGCACAAACGATGCTTTTACACAGGTGGAAACGGAAATTATCAAACAGCCCGAAATAAAGTTTGATGTTGAAGAAAAAATCAACGAACTTCCTTACCGGTTTGTTGATACGCACAAGCTAGACAAGAAATTGGATGTAAAACTCCTGCAATATGGTTCAAAAATTGATAAAGACAGTGGAGAAAGAGAAGAATATTATACTGTAAAAGAAGTTATCAATCCCGAACTGATTAAATTGAATAACGATTTGATAATACGACTGATAGGAATAAAACAAAAGCCCACAGTAAACGGCAAAGCAACAGAATATCTGCAAAATAAATTTCGCGGCAAGCGTGTTTTTTTGAAATTTGACGAACAAAAATACGATAGAGAAAACAATCTTATGGCATATCTTTATTTGGAAAATAAGACGTTTATTAATGCGCATTTGTTGAAGGAGGGATTGGTAGATGTGGATGATACAGTTGAGTTTAAGTATAGAGAAAAATTTAAATGTATTTAATTATGCAATTTTGGGAATTAATTATTACAGTTGTTATTACCATTGTGGGTTGGTACATTGCTTATTTTTTTGGCAAAAAACAAGATGCAGCAAATAAACGCAAAGAGATGCGTGTCAATTACTTAATTGAGGCTTATAGATTGATAGAATCCGCTGCAAATAGAGAAAATAATAATAAATTAAAAAACCTAGAAAGTGCTATTGCAGACATACAATTATTTGGTACACAAACCCAAATTTTATTATCACAAAAAATTGTTGAAATATTTGTACAACAAAATAGTGCTGATTTTGACTGTTTATTAAAAAATTTGAGGGAGGAATTGAGAAAAGAATTGGACTTAGAAAAAGTAGATGGTAGATTATTACATTTTCGGATTGTTGAAAAAAAACACTAAACATAGCATAATTATGACAAATAAACATTCCCTCGACTTCGGCAAAAAAGAGAAAGTACTCAATTACACTTGCCAAACATACCAACTTTCGCGCCTCAACAAAGCAGGCGCCGTTATGGCATTGATTAGAGAATGTCAACCCCAAACCATTGAAGAATGGCAACAATGGTATTTGAGGATGCATTCCTACGGA
>JAITNQ010000179.1 GCA_031290435.1 Candidatus Symbiothrix sp.
GCAGTCTACCCTTATTTTTACCTTCTGCCAAGTCTTTCTCTACGATAACTTCAATGAAATTGAGGCTTTTTTTGTTCTCTTCAGTCTTATTAATTTCTTCCGACATTTTTTGATGTATAATTTTTCAGCGCACAAAATTACATAATTTTTTTGGATTTGGTAGATAATTTAGGGGAAGTATTATATTATTTTGCCACAGAGGTAACAATGAAGTCATCTGTCATAGGCTATGGAAGTTCAATGTTTGTTCGCATATATTTAGTGGAGGGACCAGTTCCTTCTTTTTGAACCCATCCACCAGCTATTAATTGAGCTATATCTTTTCTCGCCATTCTTTCAGATATTTTTCCTTTGAAAGATTCTTCATATTTTTCTCGGGTAAAAATTTCTCTGCTTTTAAGTTTTTCCATAAATGAACGCATGCGATCATTTAATTCAATTTGTTCCGGATAACCAAATAAAGTAAGAGTAGTATATCCATTACTGCAAATCCATCCAATAATTCATATATTTTATCCAAATCCGATTCAAAATTATATACTGTTGATGCAACAAATACTTTTATATGATTACGTTGTATCTTATCCATTCTTATCTTTTATTTCATTAATTAATTGCCTTTAATTTGTTGCAAATATAATGTATTTTATTTGATTAAAAAATACAGAATTGCCGGATATTGCCGGATATGATGTATAAATATTTGAAAATAAGACTTGTTAACAAAAGTAATATTGCCGGATACTGCCGGATATATCAAAAAAATATCCGGCAAAATTACAACCTGTCTTTTTCATCCTGATTGCTCACTTGCCGTTGCTGTATATTCACTTTCTTGCTGCCGAAACTGTACGATACCGATAATCTGATAAACAGCGGGTCATAATATCCTTTTGAATACATCAATATGCCGTTTCGTTCACTTTTGTGGTTGAATAAATATTCCTTTAATAAATTATTACCCGTAAGAGTGACTGATAGTGTACGTTCCATGAATAATATTTTAACAAAAGCATTGAGGTTTGTTTTGGCGTAACTTTGTGTCAAATCGGTTAATGCTTGAGATGGCGTATAACTAAAATCAAAACCTGTTGATATCGTTTGCGATTTATTCAGGTAAAAAATATTGTAAGTCATAAAATTTGCACCATAACCTTCCATTGTTTTGGGCGTTAGCGGATAAATTTTTGAATCGGCATGCGAAAAATAGAAATTAGCGGAATTCTGACTCGTCCACCAGCTTAATTTATTGAACGCATACCCAACGCCGCTTCCCATACTGTAATCGTCAAAATAATTCAGCCTCGTACCCACTTGCGTATAGCTGTCATCGTCAATCAAAACAATTCCACCCCCTGCATTATCCTTGCTGTTTGAATAATACAGTGCAGCATAAAGCGCATTGTCGTATATGTAACCCAATTGAATATTATTTGAAAAGGTCGGCTTTAATTCAGGGTTTCCGGCAAAATAATAGTAAGGATTTGAGTAGGAACGAAATGGATTTAATTGGTCAAATCCCGGACGATTGATTCTTCTACCATACTCTACATAAAAGATATTTTTTTCGTTCCTGTTGTAACCTAAGTAGATGGTTGGAAACAGTTCAAAGTAAGATTTTCCATGTATCCTGCGGCGTTTTTTCAGTACAATGTTAATCAATCCGCTGTTGCCTTCCGCTTCGTATTTGGCAGGCGGGTGATAATTACTTCAATGCTTTGCACATCAAGGCTTTATTATTTTATAGACAAAATTTTCTTTTCGATTTTCTCTTTTTCGGAAAGTTTCGGAATTTCTCTTTCCAAAGCCTGTTGCCAGTAAGCAAGCGCCGTCTCCGGTTGTTTCCGGGAAGCATAATAATCGCCGGCTAATTCGTAGACATAATATAATTCGGGATTGGACAGGATAAAATTCCGGATGTTTTCTTCACTCACCCAGTCCTTCTTTTCGATTGACGCCTTCAATTTTTTGGCATAATCGCGGTAAAAGAGAAATCCGGCATATTGCTCGCTGTTCAAAAATGGTTCCGGCTGAATACTTAGGCGTATATTCCTGATTTCGGACGAAAAATCGGGATTCCGGAAAATCGAATCCAATTCATAGCAGACATATTGTCCTAATTGCCAAGGAGAAGTGGAAACCCATATCTGCCGCTGTTTCGGTTTGAATATCACCGAGTGATGACCTATCATTTGGTTGATGGCTTTTTCATTTCCGAAACCGATATTTTTTTCGGCCAAGCCTTCCCGGTTTCTCAGGATGTCGGCTGTTTTTACCGGATTCAGGGGAATATTTTTCCTGATCAGTTCTTCCATCCTTTGCTGACGGTAAGGGCTGTTCGAGGTGCGAATATTTTCGCTGTTCCGCTCATCGGTTTCAAAAGTTTCGCTTTGAAAATGATTGGCGCAAATCAAATAATTGCTTTGGCTTGTGAACATTCCCATCTTGTCGGGCGATTTTTCGATGAGGACCGCCTTTCCGTCGCTTGCCGAACCGATCAATATTGACTCACTGACGAATAATTGTCTTTTTCCGGCTATCAACCGGGCTTCTTCGATGTTGGATGCGTACTGTAGTATTTCGCGACAAAGAATGGAAATGGGTGTGGCGGAGGATAGCGGCATTGTCGATTTGGCCGCATTGATGGTCACGGTCAGGCCTTTTTCGTTCATGCCGGAAAGCACGCCCGTCATGCCTGCCCAAGCGATGGAAGCAAATTTATATCCACTGTCGGGAGCGCAGAAAAGCACGGTTTTGTTTTTTGCGAAATCATCGCCGACATAGAAGTCGAAATTCCGGCCAATCAGCAAAGTGGAATCTTCCGTGGCCTCATCCCAAACGGCGAAAGAGGTGCAACCGACCAGCATGTAATCCTGCATGGCGTGTCCCAAGTCGTGCGCCGCATGATAGTTCAGTTGACGCTCATAAGGACTTCCGATAAAATCATAAGTGTGGGTACACGAAAGAGAGATGCCGTAAATTTCCGTTTTGAATTCTTCCCGGATATGACCGGCTAAGTTCCGGTTGAAGAATCCGATAAAATTTCGCAAGAACATTAGGTAAAAATCCGACGGAATTATTTTTTTTATTTGTGAAACAAAGACGTCTTCTTGATATGCCAGCAACTCTTTTTCCAATTTTCCGGCTGCTATGCCCCGGTCAAATGCCCCTCCCTTGAGATATATTTCCCACAATCCCGAATCGCTTTGCCGGAGGAAGCAGTTATTGAAAATACTTTCCCCTGTTTCGGCTACGACAGGTTCTTTGAGAAAGAGTTGGTGGGTATCTTCGACTTCAGGAGGAGAAATATGCAGCCACAGGGATAAAAGATAGCCGCTGACTATACAAACAAGCGCTGTTATCAGTAGACCTGTTCCAATCCTTTTCCACAATTTTTTCTTTTTTTTATGCATTGGCTATTTTTTTTGTCAGATATTCCGTTCCTGTAAATTCGGTACAGGTGTACATAGCGGTTAAGAATACGCCTAACATGCCGTGTACATTATTGTTTTGCCCTGTGATAAAAAGATTGGGCACTCTGGTACGACAAGGCAAGAGGCAAATCAGCGCATTGTTGTAATCTTTGATTATCCCGTAAGCCGAACCCTGTTTTGTTCCCGTATAATCACGGTAGGTCAAGGGTGTGGAACAAGAATAATCCACTATCGACTCCTTGATTCCCGGATGAAATTGTTCGAGGTATTGAATCAGTTTCCCGGCTCTCTCCTGCTTGAATTTCCGATATGATTCCCCTCTTTTTCCGACTGAGGTAGCTTCCCATTTTACCACTTCATGCCAATACATGGGTTCTAACACTTGGGCTACTTTTGCATAAAGCCCTGAATCGGACGAAGGTGAAGTGCTGAAAAGAATTTTACGTAAGCCTTTTGCTGCATAATCGCTTTTTACCCATGGGTTATTCTCTTCGTAATAATAAAAATTTTTGTTCAGGTAAGGAAAGGAATTATCTTTCAGGATGAGACTTAGGGTAAAGAAACCCATCGAATTTTTCAAGGAATTGATGCGGGAAATATACGCTTTTTTGATTATTTTTGTTTTATCAAGCAGTTCGAAAACGGTCGAAGGATGAATGTCGGAGATAAAAGAATCTCCCTCTACCTGTTCATCATGATTGATTTCCGCAGCCGTAATTTTTTCTCCGTCCATTATCAGGCGCGTGACTTTTGCATTGTTGCGGACGACTCCTCCCTGCTCCCGGATACCGGCAATTAATAAATCCGCTATTTGCTGGCTGCCATCGACAAAACGGTAGGAACTTTCGATATTTGAATTTACAATGGTAGAAAATGCATAAAGGGAGGTGTTCTCCTCTTCTCCGCCGCACAAGACGGTGGTGCCGGCAATTACATTTCTCAGATTGGCATTGTTTGTGTTTTTTTTCAGAAAATCAGCAGCCGAAATACTGAAATAGGGTAGCACCGAGGTTGAGAATTTACTATGATTCCTAAGGGTGTCAAGACTAATCAAATCGCCTATTTCTTTGAATTTATGGACGATATTCCGGATATTCCTGCTTTCTTCCGGGAAACTGTGGGATAAGGTTTCTATGAAATTTTCATGTCCCATAGCATGTTTATATTCCTTTCCCATAAAGTTGATTATATCGTATCCATCTTCGTCTAAGCGTTTTAATTTCAATTTATCCAATATTCCCATGTACCTGAAGTACTGATTCAAAATCTGCCCCTTGTCTAAAGAGCCTACATAATGGATGCCGGTATCCATTATTCCTCCCCTCCGTTTATAGGAACGGAGACAACCGCCGAATGCTTCATTTTGTTCCAATACACAGACCTTATATCCTTCTTTCGCTAAGGTATTGGCGCACACCAAACCACCCAAGCCGCTGCCTATTATGATGACTTCATATCTATCCATTTTTTGAAAGAGTAATATTCAAGTTACTGTTTTTCAAGAATGTAAATTGTATTCGAACTGTATTTGTCATTTTCGGTCATCCGCAAGGACAAACCGTTTTGAGATGCAAATATCGTAATTTCTTCGGTAGAAAGAAAGCATAAATCATGTTCTTTTTTATTAAAGCCCAAAATCCGGGTCGAAAATACTTCAGACAATTGTGTCAACTTATGCTTCCCGATTTTTTCCCGGTCGCCGTCGCGAATAATAATGCGGCCTTTCGGATTCAATTTTCCGAAACATTGCTGCAATATTCTATTTTGTTCATTCTTCTGTAAATAATGGAGAAAGTCATTCAATACAAACACATCTGCATCTTCCAGTGTAATTTTGGAAACATCCGCATGAATAAATTTCAACCTGCCGGTATTCGAAAAGTTATGCCGGGCCGTATCTATTTTATCTTCATCGTAATCAATGCCTGTAATCGTCCGCAAATCCGAACGGAAAGCCAGCATATAATCCAAGTAGCCGTAGCCGCAACCCAAGTCACAGATGCAAGCCGTTTTGGGTATCAGGTTTTCAAAAAGCAGGTAATCTTTTTCCATCCGGGTCTTGATGCGGGTATACCATTCCAGTACAGGGCCTTTGTAAATGTAATTTTTGATTAATTTATACCGGTAATAGGGATTGATTGCGTCTGTTTCGGCGATAAACAAGGCATGCTCCCGCCTGAAAATACCGGCGATGGTTTTGCATTGTATTTGGTAAGACTGTCCCCTTTTCTGAAGGTCTTCATAAGCAATCCTTTGCAAGATTTTGCAGCCCAGCATACCGTTTTTTACATAAAAGGGGTCATTTTTCGTGATAATTTGTCCTTGTCCATGGAGTAAAACCGGGATAATATCGGTCTTGAACAGACCGGCCAGAAAGAAAGCGCCTTTATGGAAACGTTTGATTTTACAGTCGGCAGACCGGGAACCTTCCGGGAAAATAGCGATACTATAGCCTGTTTGCAGGTAATGGCCGATTTGTCGGCGTATAAGGTCGTTTGTCCGACCTTCCGTTTCCGGCGCCAAACCATTGATGCTTATATCCACAAAGTCGGCATAACGGGCTAAACGTCCGAAAAGAGGAGACCGTACCACCCATGCTTTGGTCACCATGATTATTTTTTTGTGTAGCGCCAGAATTTGCAGTATGTCAATTACCGATTGGTGGTTGGCGATGATGATTCCGGATTTGGAAAAATCCTCTCCGAAAGGATTGGCAAACACTGTTTTCTCATTTTTGGCCACCCGCAGCAGGAATCTTGCAAGATAATGTATCAAAGCATGAAAAAAACGTTTTTTCTTTTTTTCAGAAATGGGAATCACGATAAAAAGATAACTCAAAAAAGTGAGGATAATGCTTCCCAAGGCAAAAATACCCAAGATGATTCCGGTTGCCAGCATACTACCGGCAGTGTATGGGAATTTGCCTTTGACCGTTCTGCCGGAAATAAATAAACGGAAAATAAATGGTTGAACCGTGTAGGAAACCAATATAACCGACAACATGCCGATCATGCCGGTGAGTGAAACGGAATATAAGGCCGGGTGTTTAGAAAAAGACAAGGCGCCTAAGCCTGCTACGACAGTGAAGGTCGAAAAGAAAATGGCGGTTTTATGGGAATTTAATATTTTTTTCCCGGTTTTGTATTCCGAGAGGAGGCCGTCTGTGATAAAAATGCTGAAATCGTCGCCGATACCAAAAATGAATGTTGAAATGATGATATTTATAATATTGAATTCTATCCCAAAGAGCGCCATCAATCCCAAGATGATAATCCAACTGATGGCCATGGGCAAAAAAGAAATCAGCGTAATTTCGATGCGTCCGTAAGAGATGAGGATGGAAAGAAATACCAAGATGGATACAATATAGAGAATGGTATTGAAGTCCGTATGGATAACATCCGCCATTTTGGAAGCAAAATAAGGCTTATCCAATATGACGAGCCGGTCTGAGTTTGCAAAATATTGATAAACAGCTTCTTTGTCTTTTTCCGATATACGGACTTGAGTCATAGCCATCGGCAATTCCCCGGACATATCTATCCAGTCGGCCAATAAATCGTTTTCGGGCAAACTGTTTCCCGCAAATTTTTTTTGCGAATAGTCTTTGTCAAGTATTGCAAAGAAAGCGCTGAAAGCTTCTTCCTTAAAACCTTGTTTTTTGCCTGCTTCAATCAGGTTTTGTTTCAGGGAGGCCTTTTTATCCGGTGTCCAGTAATGCTTCCACTGTTCGATTTTTCGTTCCCTTTCTGACGGGGATATCCAAAGATTGGCGGCAGAGGAGGATTCTTTGACCAAACCGGCTGCTTTCAGGCTGTCTAATTGTCCGTTCAACAAGGAATAATTTGAAAAGGTTTCATCCGGAGTATCTCCAACGCTCACGAAATAGACAGTCTTGTATTCTCCCTGAAAAACATTGTTTAATACATTTTCCGATTCGGAAAAAGCATCCGGCATAAAGGTCAGGCTATTCATATCCGGATTGAATTTTACCCGGTTGAAAAAGAAAAGGCAGAGAAGTGTCAGGAGCGTGATGCCCAAGGGCAAATATTTGTTTTTTTCGAATGGATAGGCGTTTATGCGTTCAATCCCCCGCATGAAAGCAGATTGTTTTTGCGGTTTGAAAACCAAAAAATGAGGGAGGAATACCAGACAGAAAATGGTGGAGCCAATAAGTGTAAAGCAAGAAAACAGGCCGAAATCGTGCAGAATATCGGAACTTGCAAAGCTCAGCCCGGCGAAGGCGCCGATGGTAGTGAAACTTCCGACGGTCATCGGATAAGCCAGTTCCCGGATAATTTGCGCTCCCGATTTTGCATGCAAGGAGTGGCAAAACACATGGATAGAATAACTCAGTGTCACGCCTAAGATGATGGAGCCGGCGCCGATGGCGATGGTAGAAATTGTGCCGTAGATAAGTGACATCAGGGCTAAAGCGAATAATCCGCCGAAAACCGCCGGAAGAAGAATCAGCGGGATAGCCGATTTCCGCCGGAAGGCGAACAAGACGAGCGCGGAAATCAAAACCAAGGTAATTAGCATTGAGACAAGCGAATCGTTCTTGATTTGACGGGCATTATAAATGCCGACAGGTATGCCGCCGAAGTACGAAACTTTTACATTTGGGTAGATTTGCGAGAAACGGTCTATCTGTGATTCAATGGCATTGACCAACGCTTCGTTGTTCGAAATTTCGCCGGCGCCGAACACCGGAGAGATAAAGGCAATCAGGTATTTGTGGTCGGCAGAAAAAATATGGTCGTCGTAAATTTCATATTGCAATGACAGTTGCAAATCGTTGAAATGGTTCAGGGTGTTTGCACACAATCCCAAGGGGTCTGAAAAGATGTATTTTTTTGAAACCAAACTCAGCGGAGAAATCAAGTTTCGGTAATTTTCCCGAAGCCTGTTCGTTAAGTTTTCGGGCAAGAGCAGGGAATCTAAGCGGACATAGCCGATAGAATCCATAAAAGCGGGCAAGTTTTCCGTTACATAGTCGTAGGCTTTACCGGTAAAACTTTCATCTGCTTTCGACAGCACGCTCCGGATATGCGTTTGTCCGGCGCCGGAAGCCAGCAGGGAATCCAAAAAGGCTTCGCTTGCTGCAACCAAATCGTCCGGATCAACCGGCTTGTCTTTATTTCCGGCCGAGAACAGCAGGACGATTTTGTCTTTTACCTTGTTATTTTTGAAAACGGCATTGATATTTTCCGAATCCTTCATTTTAGGCATGAAACTATTGATGTCTTCTACAAACCGGATTTGCAGCGCTTGATAGGCAAACAGTCCGGTGAGAAGACATAAAAGGCAGTATAATAATGGTTTTTGCTTCCCCAAAAACCGGTAGACAAGCAAAAAGAAATGAACCATGTACGTTTGTTTTTTTCAAAAATCTCACAAAAGTACATTTTATAATCCGGTTTTTAAAATTAATTGATTCCTTGCTAAACCTTTTTTCTAAATCAGCATCTTTTTATTATCCCTTCAGATAACATCAACTACCGCAAATCAATAATTTCCGTACCCGGATGTTCTTTCTGGTTAAAAACAAACCGACTATCGGGGATGTGCTGATTGGGTTTGTATTGATGGATATAAATAATGTTTTCCAATTGGCTGCGGTAATAAATATGAAAATAAACCGGTAGGAAATCGGCGGTATTGATTTGAATATCAATCCGGCTGATATCCTCGTTTTTCCCTTTTGGGAGAAGTGTTACTTCTTTCACTTTCCGCTTTTGGGAATCAATTTTCTCGCCTGTGTATTTGTAATCGCAGTCTTTTTTATAGATTTGGAAAATTGAAGCCGGATTTATCGCCTGCACTTCCTGTTTGTTTGGTTCGGAAATATTCACTTCTTCATACGATTTGTTGTACACCCACTGGGTCTTTCCATCGAAATAGATGTTCTGTTCCGGAACGTCAATAAAGAACTTTTCCTTTTTAAGGTATATTTCCCCATCGAAACTTTGGGTCATTTGGCTACCCGCATCCTTGATGTTGATTGTAAAATTAGCGGATAGACCGCCTGCATTTGAAAAAGTTATGGACGCTTTATCCAAAGCATCTTTCGCTTTGGCGTCTTTTTGTGCAAAACTTGCTGCGGAAAAGACGGTACATACTATAAAGATAATAAATTTTTTTTTCATATGTTCAGACCCTTTCAAGGTCGTTTTAGCGAATTGAGTTTTTGCTCCAAGCTATATTCATCTTGGAAATAAACATCCCGGGGTTTACTGCCTTGCGCAGGCCCGACGATTCCGGCCAATTCCAATTGGTCGACGATTCGTCCCGCACGGTTGTAGCCGATAGAAAATTTCCTTTGTATCAGTGATGTAGAGCCTTGTTGATGGATGACCAACAGGCGGGCGGCATCATCAAACAGGGGATCGAGGGAGTCGAGGCTCACGGTAGAAGAAAGGCTGCTATCTTCTTGGTCTCCGGTATATTCCGGCAACATATAGGCAGTCGGATAAGCCTGTTGGCTGCCGATAAATTTTGAAATCCGTTCTACTTCGGGTGTATCTACAAAAGCGCACTGAATACGGGTCATATCGTTGCCTTGGAAAAACAGCATATCACCGCGACCTATCAGTTGGTTGGCGCCCGTACTGTCCAAGATGGTACGCGAGTCGACGGCGGTAATCACGCGGAACGCCAAACGTGCCGGGAAATTTGCTTTGATGGTGCCGGTAATGATATTGGTAGTCGGACGTTGCGTGGCGATAATCATGTGGATACCTACTGCACGGGCTTTTTGGGCGATGCGTGCAATCGGCTGTTCTATTTCCTTGCCGGCGGTCATAATCAGATCGCCGAACTCATCAATAATTACCACGATATACGGCATAAACCGATGACCTTTCATCGGGTTCAGCCGACGGTTGATAAATTTTTCGTTGTATTCCTGCACATTTCTTGAACCGGCTTTTTCCAACAGGATATACCGGTCGTCCATTTCCTTGGTCAGGGAATTCAGGGTGTATATCACCTTGGTGAAATCGGTAATAATCGGTTTTTCGCTGTCGGGTAACTTGGCCAGAAAATGTTTTTCGATAACGGAATAAATGCTGAATTCCACCATTTTCGGGTCAATCAATACAAATTTCAGTTCGGCAGGGTGTTTTCTGTATAACAAGGAAGTGATGGCTGCATTCAATCCGACTGATTTACCCTGACCGGTTGCACCGGCGACCAACAAGTGGGGCATCTTGATTAAATCGACCATAAAAACCTCGTTCGTAATGGTACGTCCCAAAGCGATGGGCAGTTCGAATTTCGACTCTTGGTATTTGCGTGAAGCGATAATGGAGTGCATTGATACGGTTTGCGGTTCTTTGTTGGGAACTTCAATACCGATAGTGCCTTTGCCGGGCATAGGTGCGATGATGCGGATGCCGAGCGCAGCTAAACTCATGGCGATATCGTCTTCCAAGTTCCGGATTTTATTGATACGAATGCCGTCTTCGGGGATTATTTCATAGAGCGTCACCGTAGGCCCGACCGTTGCTTTGATGGATTTTATCTTGATGCCGAATTTGTCCAAAGTTTGAATAATCCGGTTTTTATTGTCGTTTTGTTCGACCATATCTACCTGAGTATCTCTCTGACTGTATTTTTGCAATAAGTCGACGGACGGAAGTCGGTAGAGCGACAAATCGGCTTTGGGGTTGAAAGGGCCCAATTTTTCGAGCAGGTTTTCTTCGCCTTCCCCTTCTTCTTTGCTTGATTCGATAGCGAAAGGAACGACAGGTGGTTCAGGCGCCGACGGTTTGGGAAGCAGTTCGTCTCCGTTTGGAACAACTATTTCAAAATCGTCGGTATTAACTGTACTAACTGTACTAACTGTATTGACAGGTGCGGCAACAGGCGCCGGTTTATCATCTGTTCTATGCTTATCCTTTTCTTTGTCCTTTTCTTTTTCCGGGGTATTTCCGACCTCCAATCCCTTCTTTGTGGAGCGGGGGATAATGGGTTTTAAATTGAATAATTTTCGGACAAATGGAATGGTTTGGGATGAAATAAACATCATTGCGATTATAAATACAATAATGATAATCAGGAAGGTTCCCGGTTTTCCGAAGTTGTTTTTCATCAAATCGGAAAGTGCAGTCCCATGTTTTCCGCCGATGTATATAGTCGATTCGTTGAAGAAGGCGCCAAAAAAGAAAGACAGCGCCAAGGAAGTCCAGAGGGTAAGGACTGAGCAGAGGACAAACTGTTTAATCAGGTTTATGTACCGGGCTTTCATCAGACGCAAGCCGACAAAGGCCAAGAAGAGGAGCAGGAAAAGGGTAGGGATGCCGAACCATTCGTTCAACAAGGTGTTGCTGAGGATGGCGCCGCGGGTTCCCGTCCAGTTTTGTATGCCGCTGATTTTTCCCCAATGAAAAAGCGAAAGACCTTCAATTTTGCTTTGGTCTGCTGCTCCTGTAAAGAAAAACGACACGATGGAAATGGTCGCGTAAACGGCGAACATGAAGATGATCAGGCCTAATACAAAGTGAGTCGCATCGCTTTTAATAAAATGTTTCAGTCGCGACGGTTCCGAAGCGCTGTTTTTTTGTTTCCTGAAGAGTTTTCCTTTTGTCATTCGGGTTTCTTTTTTAAAGAGGCAAAATTACGAAATTATTTAGGAAAACCCAATTTTCAGCCATTAAATATTTTCAAAAAGGAAGTTTTTACCGTATCTTTGCAGTCCGGTTTTAAAATATAATTTACAATGATATATGGCAGTAGAAATTAAAGAGTTGACTTCGAGGAGTGAAAATTATGCCCAATGGTATAATGATTTGGTATTAAAAGCCGATTTGGCTGAAAATTCCGCAGTACGGGGCTGCATGGTTATCAAGCCCTACGGATATGCGATATGGGAAAAAATTCAGCGGCAATTAGATGATATGTTCAAGGAAACCGGTCATGTGAATGCCTATTTTCCCTTGTTTATTCCCAAATCATTTTTTAGCAAGGAGGCCAAGCACGTGGAAGGTTTCGCCAAAGAGTGCGCCGTAGTAACGCATTACCGCCTGAAGAATGACCCGAATGGGAAAGGCGTGATTGTCGACCCGGACGCCAAATTGGAGGAAGAACTCATCGTGCGTCCTACTTCCGAGACGATTATCTGGAATACCTACCGCAACTGGATTCAGTCCTACCGCGATTTACCTATTCTTATCAATCAATGGGCCAATGTGGTGCGTTGGGAAATGCGTACCCGCCTTTTTTTGCGCACCTCCGAATTTCTGTGGCAGGAAGGCCATACGGCGCATGCCACTCAGGAAGAAGCCATGGCGGAAACCCGGAAAATGTTGGACGTTTACGCCGAGTTTGCCGAAAAATACATGGCTGTCCCTGTCTTGAAAGGCGCAAAGACACCGGGTGAACGCTTCGCCGGCGCCTTGGATACTTATTGTATCGAGGCTTTGATGCAAGACGGAAAAGCCTTACAAGCAGGAACTTCCCACTTCTTAGGGCAGAACTTTGCCCGTGCATTCGATGTGCAATTCTTGGATAAAGAAGGAAAAAGAGAATATGTCTGGTCTACGTCCTGGGGTGTTTCTACCCGTTTGATGGGCGCATTGATTATGGCTCATTCCGACGATAACGGCTTGGTGCTTCCTCCTAAATTGGCTCCTTATCAGGTAGTTATCGTTCCAATCTATAAAAACGACGAACAGTTAGCGCAAATCGACGCCAAAGTCGCCGGTATCGTTGCCGGATTGAAAGATTTGGGCATCAGCGTGAAATACGACAATTCCCAAAACAAGAAACCGGGCTGGAAGTTTGCGGAATACGAATTGAAAGGCGTTCCGGTTCGTTTGGCAATGGGCATGCGCGATTTGGAAAACAATACTATCGAAGCGGCACGCCGCGATACGCTGACCAAAGAAACCGTAAGTGTCGAAAATATTGCCGTTTATGTGAAGGATTTGCTGCAAGATATTCAACGGAATATTTATCAGAAAGCTTTGGATTTCCGTGCAGAACAGACGATTACCGTAGATTCTTACGATGAGTTCAAGGAGAAAATAGAAGTTGGCGGTTTTATTCTTGCACATTGGGACGGTACGTCCGAAACGGAAGAGCGCATCAAGGAAGAAACCAAGGCGACCATCCGCTGTATCCCTTTCGAAGGAGATAAAACACCCGGAAAATGTATGGTGACAGGCAAACCTTCGGCACAACGGGTCGTTTTCGCAAGAGCCTACTGATTAACAGGCTTTAATTGCCGCTTACCGGTTTATGGACGATTTATACAGAACGATATCAGGTATTTCCGAAGGGTATATAACCGAGCAGCGGAGCAAATTTATATCCTATGCCCTTCCTGTGACTACTCCTGAGGAGGTAAAAGAACAGCTTGAGGTATACCGGAAACAGTATTACGATGCCCGGCATGTCTGCTGGGCTTACATGTTGGGAGCCGACCGCCTGCAATTTCGCGCCAACGACGACGGCGAACCCTCTTCCACAGCCGGAAAGCCGATACTGGGCGTTATCAATACCCATGAACTGACCGATATACTGATTGTCGTTATCCGTTATTTCGGAGGCGTCAAGCTCGGAACCGGCGGATTGATTGTCGCTTATCGTGCCGCTGCACAGGATGCCGTAGCCCATGCCGAGATCATCGAAAAAACGGTAGATGAAGACATTGATCTCGTATTTGACTATCCTTTTCTCAACGGCGTTATAAAAATCATCAAGGACGATAATCTGCAAATTATTCATCAAAAGTTTGATATGGACTGCACAATGACCTTACGTATCCGAAAAAGCGAGGCCGAACGCCTGAAAGAGCGTTTATTGAAAGTGGAATCGGTGCGGTTGAAGAAATGAAAAATAGCTGAATGATTGACACGCTTTATACGAACATATCCATCTTTGGTACCGGTTGCCTCCTCTTTGGATTTGGCTTGTGCTTCCTGTTTGTACATATACCGGAAAGTCCCGCTTTGCGGAATTACCGTGTAGCGCGGCGTGTTATGGCCTGTGCCTATTTGTTTTTCGGCGCTGTCAATGTGTTGGAATATGGTGCACATTCCGCCGATGTACATGTTCCCCTGACCCGGATGGTGACCTTGGTAGTGGCCTGTTCGCAGGCTTTTCTGTTCACGTATACGCTCATTACATTGGTCAATATCCGCTTTGTTACGCGGAGGCGGATTATCCGCGAACTCATCCCTATCGCCTTGTTTATCGCTACGGCTTTTGTGGTTTACTATGCCTGCTCCACAGCCTCATTTCGCTTGTTTTTCTATGTCTTTCTCTTCTTTTACCTCTATCTCTTGATACGCTTTACCCGCCTGTTTCTGGCGAACTATCGCGGCTACTGCTTTCAGATGGATAACTATTTCTCCGAGGAAGAGTCTCGACGGTTACGTTGGGTGTATTTCTCCTTTTTTGCGGCGCTGGCCGTGGGGATTACGGCTTTGCTTTCCGCCTTGTTCATGTCGCCTTTAGGCTCATTGTTGTTTTCGGTGGCGCTGATGGGTTTTTACCTCTATTTCAGTATTGGTTTTATCAGTTACGCCACTGTGTTTCATCATATAGAAGAGGCTATTACAATTGAGAAACAGCCCGAAGAAGAAAACGTGAAAACCGATCCGATTGCCTTTGCCGCCATAGAAGAAAAGGTAGAAGAATGGGTTCGGGACAAACAATTCACCGAACAAAAAGTAACGATTGAGCGATTAGCCGCCCAACTCTATACCAACCGTAACTATTTGTCTACTTATTTTAATGTGCATAAAAAGCAAACTTTCCGCGATTGGATAAACAAGCTCCGCATAGAAGAAGCCAAAGCATTATTACATCAACACCCTGATATGACGGTGAGCGAAATTGCCTTCCGCGTCGGCTTCACCGATAAAAGCAACTTCATCCGCCAATTTGTTAAACAAACGAACGTCAGCCCCCAAGTTTGGCGGAAAGAATCCGAATAAAAAGCGCAAACCGTTCTTTTTGTTGTTTTGACACCGGAATGTCCGGATGTTTAGCCCGAATGTCCCGCAGGGACTACCTTCAAACGAACCACACTTCTCTCTACAAATTCCTATTAAACTTGGCGGAAAAATCAAAATATTTTGATTTTTCAGCCAAGTTTAATCAAATTTCAGGCAAAAGAGCGCATAAAACGGAATAGAACGAATATTGTTTTCAAAACCGAAATTCTTTTGCGAAATCTTGATTGAATAAGGACAATGGTATTGTTTTACGAAATTCGACAAACTGATGGAACGGTTGCGCCTGCCTTTTTTAAC
>JAITNQ010000224.1 GCA_031290435.1 Candidatus Symbiothrix sp.
TATGCGATCAATATTCCATTATTTGCCTTGATTCGATAGACAATAATAAGGAGCGGGAAACCGTTATTTATTCACTAACATATGTATTCCTATTTCTACTATCGAAAATCAAGGTGGCGGGAGTGTCCGTTGTATGTTGGCAGAAGTTTTTTTACAAAAAAATAAAAAAATATGAGCACAAATAAATTATCGGCTTCGGCGCTGATGGAATTGGAAAATAATTTCGGCGCGCACAATTATCATCCGATTCCGGTTGTACTGAACAAAGGAAAAGGCGTACATGTATGGGATGTGAACGGAAAGAGATATTATGATTTTCTATCAGCTTACTCAGCTGTCAACCAAGGGCATTGCCATCCGGAAATTGTAAATGCATTGCTTGAGCAGGCTCAAAAACTGACGCTTACTTCCCGTGCGTTTTACAACAGCCAGTTAGGGAAATACGAAGAATACGCAACGCGTTATTTCGGTTATGACAAACTGCTTCCGATGAATACCGGCGCTGAGGCTGTTGAATCAGCCATTAAATTATGCCGCAAATGGGCTTATGAAAAAAAAGGTTTGGCGGATAATACGGCGCAAATCGTAGTTTGCGAAAATAATTTTCACGGCAGAACCACAACGATTGTCTCATTTTCAATTGATCCTGAAGCAAATAATCATTATGGCCCTTTTACGCCGGGATTTATCGTCATTCCCTATAACGATGTAAATAGCCTTGAAAAAATATTGGCAGAAAACAATTCTGTGGCCGGGTTCTTAGTCGAGCCGATTCAGGGTGAAGCCGGCGTATATGTGCCGGATGAAGGCTATCTGAAAGCATGTTATGCGCTTTGTAAAAAACACAATGTGTTGTTTATTGCCGATGAAGTTCAGACAGGGATTGCCCGTACCGGAAAATTGCTGGCTTGTGATTATGAAGCCGTTCGTCCTGATATTCTGATATTGGGAAAAGCCTTATCCGGAGGCGTTTGTCCGGTTTCAGCCATATTAGCCGACCAAGAAATTATGGAAGTCATCCGTCCGGGACAGCATGGCTCTACTTTTGGCGGTAATCCGATTGCGGCGGCAGTGGCGATTGCCGCTTTGAAAGTAATTGAAAATGAAAAATTAGCAGAAAACGCTTATGCGCTTGGGATTCTTTTTCGGGAAGAAATACAAAAATTTTGCCTGCAATCAAAAGTTGCCGCTTATGTGAGGGGAAAAGGTTTATTGAATGCATTGGTAATTAACAACAAAGCACAAAAAGACCTCGCATGGGATATCTGCATAAAACTCAGTGAAAACGGTTTATTGGCAAAACCCACACACACAAATATTATCCGGTTTGCTCCGCCTTTAGTCATTACGGAAAACCAACTCCGCGAATGTATTGAAATTATTCGACAGACAATTGATGCTTTTGAATAAGCTATTATCCGAATATAATTGCTCAGCAATAGCATTTTGCGATATTTTTTCAATGATAATTTGGCCGGTATTCTTTTTTTACATAAATTTGCGGCATGTTAACGAAATTTCTCAATAGCGATTGATTTTTTTATGATAAATATAACTTAATGTATTATTTACTTTAAACTAAATTTAATTTACTATGTATCTACATTTTCAAAAAAAGACAACCGGTATATTGGTTGCTGCTTTTATGCTTATGGGTTTACCGCTTGCTCCAGCAGATGTATGGGCTTCGGCATCTGCCGAAGATCCTATTGTACAACAAACGGCGAAGGTGACGGGAAACATTGTCGACGCAACCACGAATGAGCCGCTTATCGGCGTCAACATTGTGGTGAAAAATTCGCCGTCTATCGGAGCGATTACCGACATTAACGGTAACTTCTCTATTGATGCGCCCGCTAATGCGGTATTGGTCGTTTCGTATGTAGGGTATACGAAACTGGAAGTTTCGGCTTCATCTTCTCCGTTGTCTATTCAGTTGAAGGAAGATTCGCATGCCCTGAGCGAATTAGTGGTCGTGGGTTACGGGACACAACGCCGCGAGAGTTTGACCGGCGCGTTGCAGACGCTGAAGAGCGATAAGATTGTGACGGTCACGACAACCTCTGTTGAGAACATGCTTTCAGGCAAAGTGCCCGGCGTATATGTGTCGCCCAGTAGCGGACAGCCCGGCTCGCGCGGTGATATTATCATCCGCGGAAAATCGTCTATCAATGGCGTGACCTCCCCGCTTTGGGTGATTGACGGCGTCATTGTCGGTACGGCCTCGAACTACTCGCTCAATTCTAACGACATTGAGACAATGACCATCCTCAAGGATGCAGCTTCAACAGCTATCTACGGGTCGCAAGGAGCGAATGGCGTCATTGTGGTAACTACCAAACGCGCCTCAAGCGATAACGTAAACGTTAACTTTTCTGCTAAATTTGGTCTGACCGAATTGGATAACGGGAACATGCAAGTGATGAACGGAGCGGAACTCTATGATTATTTCAATTCCTTCTCCAACAAAGAAGCCGTTAATTTTCCACGCTGGAATCCCGACCTGCGCAACTCCAACTACAATTGGTGGGACTTGGCCACGCAAACCGGCATTGCGCAAGATTACAATATCTCCATATCGGGCGGCGGCGAGAAAATGAAATCATATTTCTCCATAGGTTATTATGACGAAGAAGGCGCTGTGCGCGGATACAGCTTCAGCCGTTACAGTACGCGCTTTCGCTTAGAATACAAGCCGATAGAATGGCTGACGATAAAGCCGTCAATTTCCGGGTCACGTCGCGACGTAGACAACCGCCAACATAATGTAACCTCCATGTATTCCAGCATGCCTTGGGATAATCCCTACCTGCCGGATGGAACGCCAACGCCTCACCGTTCGGCTACATGGGTGAACAGTACATCTACCAATTATTTGTATGATTTGCAATGGGACAAATCAGACAATCAGCGTTATTCGCTGATGGGCAACATCGACTTTGACATCCGTCTGACGCCATGGTTGACATTCTCGTCTATCAACAACCTGACATGGGACAGTTATACCTCTCACTCGTATGAAGACCCCCGTTCAGACGGATCTTCGGGCGTAGGCGGACGCATCAGCGAACTGATTGATAAAACCGAACGCCGCTATACAAACCAGATTTTACGTTACAACCAGTCGTTTGGCAAACATGACATCAGCGCCTTGGCCGCTTATGAATTTAGCGACTATTACTTCAAAGAAGTTGCAGCCTCCGGCGTTGGTTTTGTAGCAGGATATGAAGCCCTTAATATTGTAGCCAAGCCGGAAAAGACAGAAGGATACATCAACACATCGGCCATACAGTCGCTTCTGTTCAACGCCAATTATGCTTACGACAATAAGTATCTGGTACAGGTATCCGCTCGTCGCGACGGGGCTTCCAACTTTGGCGACAATGCCAAGTATGGCAACTTTTTCTCTGTAAGCGCCGGATGGCTTATCAATAAGGAAGCCTTTTTCAAAGCCGACTGGGTAGACCTGCTGAAGGTGCGCGTAGCTTACGGATCGGTAGGTAACCGGCCGAGTGAGTTGTATCCGCAATACGACCTCTATGAACTGACCGACAAAAAATACAATGATTTATATGGCGCTTTGATTACGCAAATCGGAAATAAAGACCTGACCTGGGAAAAGACCTATACCACGGGTATCGGCTTAGACTTTAATTTCATGGAACGCTTCCGCGTAAACTTGGATTATTATAGCAAGGCTACCGACAATATCTTGTACAAAGTTCCCGTTTCGGGCTTAGTAGGCGTAACAAGCAACTGGCAAAATGTAGGAGAAATGGAAAACAAAGGCTTTGAAGTGACGCTGGGCGCTGATATTGTCAAAACGAAAGACTGGCACTGGGGGGCAGATTTCAACCTGGGTTTGAACCGGAATAAAGTGACCAAACTATACGGTAAGGATAGCAACACCAAAGGTATTATCACCGAAAACTATGGCGCCGGTATAGCAGGGAGTATATCGCGTCTCCTTATACCCGGTTATAGCGTCGATACCTTCTTTGGTCGCGAATGGGCGGGGGTAAATCCGGAAGACGGTTCTCCGCAATGGTATAAAACCGATGAAGCATCGAAAGAACGTGTTATCACCGGTAAATACGCTGAAGCCGATCCGGTAAAGTTGGGTTCTTACAATCCCGACTTCTACGGCGGTTTCTCTACCAACCTGTCATGGAAACAATTGGATTTGAACGCCATATTCGGGTATTCTGTAGGCGGCAAGATATACAACTACTCTCGCCAGGAGTATGATAGCGACGGCAGGTACACAGACAGGAATCAAATAAAACTGATAGAGGGATGGAGCCGTTGGCAAAAGCCGGGCGATATAGCTACGCACCCGGTAGCCACTTATGGCAACCAGTCGGGCGCCAACGAAGTTTCTTCGCGTTACTTGGAAGATGCTGATTATTTCAAATTGCGCAGCCTCTCAATAGGTTACAACCTGAAGCTGCCGCAATGGAAGATACCTAATATCCGTCTGTCGTTTACGGCCGAAAACGTGTTCACGATTACAGATTATTCCGGCGTTGACCCGGAAATATCGGCGGTTAACGGAATTGTCAGCGGCGTAGTCGGCTCCAGCGTTTATCCGAAGACGCGTAAATATATGTTTGGTCTCAGTTTCACCTTATAAGAAAGTAAAAATATGAAAAAGATAATAGTTTTTATGATAGCCGCAACTTGTATATTCACAGCTTGCGACATAGATAGATTTCCCAGCACATCCATGCCGGCGAAAGATATAACCGACGACCCCGTCGCTTCATTGGATATCATCCTCACCGGCGCCTATTCGCAAATGAAAGACTGGTCGGATGTGATGCACCGCTGCGGCGAGTATGCCGGCGACAATATGATGATACGCGGTTCGTCTACCGATGCGTTCTTCCAATTTATATCTTATGCGCGTACACCTAACAATTATCGTTTGAACACCTTCTGGAATAATAGTTACAAGGTAATTGCCCAAACGTCAAACATCCTGAAGATGGTGCCCGAAGGCACTCCCGAACTTAATCATAAATTAGGCGAGTGCTATTTCCTGCGCGGACTGATGTATTTCTACCTCTGCCGGGCATATGGACGTCCTTACTACCAGAATCCGGAAACGAATCTGGGCGTCCCTATCGTGAATGGTACGCCGGAAAATCTGTATAACCTCGTGTTGCCCGACCGTTCGACCGTAAAGGAGACCTACGAGCAAGCCATCAACGACTTGAAGAAGTCTGCCGATTTATTGACAACCAACCGTGGAGCGGCTTACGCCTCGAAGGAAGCATCCTGGGCAATCCTCTCACGCATTTATCTCTATATGAGCGGCAGTTGGGACGCTCCCAATGCAGAATATGCCCGCTTGTCAATTGAATATGCCGACAAGGTGATTAACACCGGCGTCTATTCTATGTTGAGCCGCGCCGACTTTATGAAGTACAATACTTTTGTGCCTGAGTCCAACAAAGAATCCATCTTTGTGGTGAAACGCATGGCTTCCGAATTTGTAGACTATGACCATTATTACGGCATTGGCGGTATGTACGCCAATATTGGCGGTATGGGTTGGGGCGAAATGTATGCCAGCGCCAAACATATTGTCTTGCTGGATGAAACCGGACGCAACGACTGGCGAAACGGCAAAATAGTAGATGCACGCGCCGCCTTTATTGAGCCGCAATATGCCGCCGCCGAACAACCTGTCTTCCGCTTTATCAAAAACGTATACAATGTGCAAAACGTTCAGACCAACTTCAACTACGTGCAAGCGAACGTGAAGGTCAACGGCAATACGGCCACCTGCGAAGAAGTCATCTCCGGCGTTGCCACTACCTACACATTGAAGCCCGTAGACGTCGAACAAGGAATATGGTCTATCGACTACACCCCCGACGGAAAGACCTATACCGGTTATATTGACCAGTATATTACGCTCAACCGCGTATATCCGATGTTCTATATCGTGAAATGCTCGCGCGAAGGGGAAGATTCTCACCTGCACTCGCCGGTAATCACCCGCTTGGCCGAGATGTACCTCAACAAAGCGGAAGCAGCCGCCAAAACAGGCGACTATGCTACGGCTTTAGCAGCGCTCAACATCGTTCGCGAACGCTCGCTGCCGGGCGAAGGCTATTCCTCGCTGACGGCAGCCGACGCTGAAACAAGGATTGAAAAAGAACGCTCCTTGGAGTTGGCTTTTCAGGCCGAACGCAGTTACGACGTATATCGCAACGGTCGCTCCCTGACCCGCCTCTATCCGGGGCCGCATAATGCAATGGAAGAAGTATTACCTACGGACTACCGTGTGGTTTACTACATCCCCGAAGATGCAATCCTCGCTTATCCGGATGGCTCTAAGCTGACGCAGAATCCAACCTCTAATTAATCGCTAATTAAAAAAACAGGCAGAGACGTCCAAATTGGGCGTCTCTACTTGTTTTCTGATTCTTCTCTGTTTGAGGTTATGATTAAGTGTCGTCCCTGCGAGACTTCGGGGTGGAGTGTCGATTGCCTCACTGTAAGCTGAAGCATACGGTTAATAAAGCGCTTCCCCTGCGGGGAAACGCTATCATTTTTTTGCAGCAAACCGTTGTAAGATTACAATAGCTTCAAACTTTTTGCAGCGAACCATTGTAAGATTACAATGGCTTCAAACTTTTTGCAGCGACTCATTGTAACATTACAATGGCTTCAAAAAAATTGCAGCGACTCATTGTAAGATTACAATGGCTGCAAACTTTTTGCAGCGACTCATTGTAAGATTACAATAACTTCAAACTTTTTGCAGCGACCCATTGTAACATTACAATGGCTTCAAAAAAATTGCAGCGACCCATTGTAAGATTACAATGACTTCAAACTTTTTGCAGCGACCCATTGTAACATTACAACGACTTCAAAAAATTTGCAGCGACCTATTGTAAGATTACAATAGCCTCAAAATTTCCCAAAGCGACCTAATGTAAGATTGCGATTGCGCATAGAGATTTTTATTTTAAATCGGCTTACGGGCTTTACATTCAAGAAGAAATCGGGGAAATGATTGATGATTGTTTCTCAAATAATTTGGCGGCGCAAGCAACACCAAACAACGAAATGATTTCGGTTTAGACGGCAAATGCCCGACAACACGCCCATTCAGGTAAAACGCTCAGATAACATAGGACGCAATGTGATTGATAATTTCTTTGCCGACGTGCAGCGCAACGACCAAAAACTGTTCGACAAAAACATAGCAGAAAACAAGCCGGTCGGTTACATCATTGCCTTTTCTTTTGGGCGCGGCACAGTGGAAGAAGTCGCCCGATTTGGAAAGTATCATAAAACAGCTATTGTACAGGAAAAATTTAGCGACAGCCTGCGATAAAGATTATGTTTATATCGAAAGAAAAACGTATCTTTGAACCGTAATCACAAATATCATTGTTATGGTATTAGAAATAAAACAAAATAGGATGGAAAAGATAACAATTGAAATGACTGCAAGAGAATACAAACAGTTTCTTGCATACAAGGAAGCTGACAAAATAGCAAAGAGTATCCGCCGCGGATTGAAAGAGGCACAGGAAGCGCGTGATGGTAAGCGGATATTGAAATCGGCACACCAATTGGCTCATGAACTTTGAAGCAACTCTTGAATTTGAAAAGGCGCTGAAAAGGTTGAGTAAAAAGTACCCGTCGTTGAAAATGGATTATATCTCATTCCTGTCGGAACTGGAACAAAATCCGACCATGGGTGATGAAATATTTCCCAATTGCCGTAAAGCGCGCATCGCAATCCGAAGCAAAGGAAAAGGAAAAAGCGGTGGTGGAAAGATTATTTTTTATTTTGAAATTGTTCGGGATAAAATCATATTGCTGTTCATCTACGACAAATCCGAAATGGAAAATGTACAGACCACATATATTGAGCAGATTTTGAAATCAATATTGACAACAATTTAAAAACAAAATCACCTTCAAAAAATTTTTTCCCCTTGTTTCGGAAATTATATATACCTTTGCACTTTATTATTTAAAAGAGTGAATATGTTGGAATTAGAAGCTAAAAAAGCAGAGTTAGCGAGAGAGATTCTCTTCGAGACCGAAGAGGAAGTTGTGCAGAAGTTGACCCGTTTTTTTCGGGAAATGAAGATGCAACCCGCTATAAAACCACCCTCCAGAGCAAGACTTGAAAGACAGAGGGGAATGGTATAGAGAAAGATATATTAAAAAATTAAAAACAAAATATATATGACACATAAATAAACAATGACTCGGAATATCGGTTTAACCTTTGATTTTGTCAATTATTTGATTGACAACGAAGCCGAAATAGAAAAACTTCCTGATAATTTCAAATTGGAGTTTAGCGAGAAAGATTTTCCAAAATTAGAGCGAAAACAAAATGCCTCGCAAGATATGGAAAAAAGATATGTTCGTGTGAAAAATACGTTTGAAATGATATAGAAGATAATCCATATAAACAATTTATAACATTTTTAACGACAAAATAATATTAGAATAGAAAAATAGATACAATGAAAAGAAAATTTAATTTTTTTCTCTTGTTTCAGAATTTATATATACCTTTGCACGTTATTATTTAAAAGAGGACAGATATGAATA
>JAITNQ010000239.1 GCA_031290435.1 Candidatus Symbiothrix sp.
TTGTTTTTTTAGTTTAATAAATTACGCTGCAATGAATCTAAATCTTTAAACATTTTTTTCCGCCGATTTATTCAGTTGATAACCCGGAATGATAAATCCGATAATCATGCAGGCCGCCAGAATGAGAAAATGCAAATCTCCCCGATTCAGAAGGCTGTATGTAAGCAGACACAACAACGAACCGGTCCAAAAAGCAATCGCTCCCCAGAAAAATGGTTTGTAGCGACAAACCTTAGCCATACCAAATTCTACAAGTGCAACCATTATCATAATTCCCGGCGTGATCAACAAACTTGCTATCCAAGCGTGGAATGAAAAACAGATGGCAAAAATAGAAAGAAGAAGTATTACTACCGAAATGGAAAACCCTCGCCAAAGTTGCGTGATAATGCTGTCAATCTGCGTTTTCACCATAGCCGAGCGGTCGAGTTTTCGTTTTATATACCGATCAACAAACGTAGAAGGAACTATTAACCACCAAATATGAAATGAATATCTTCCGTATGCGTCCGGTAAAAAATGCATCAAAATAAAATTAGCTACGGCAATCAAAGCCACAATAAACCCGCTATATATCATGTTGTTGGCGCTATTTTTCTGTACATTATTCCGCGCGCGGTTAATCATTTCCGTGATTACTTCCAAACTCTGCTGTTCTGTGAATTTTGTTTCCATAAATTTTTTTGTTTTTAGTTTAATAAATAAATTACGCTGCAAATGTAAAGTAGTTTATTTTATAAACCAAATTATTTTAGTTAAATATTATTAAATCATAAAAATTACAGCAAAGATATGTGTATTCGGAGCCAAAACCGAGATTTAACATAAAAATAACATAAACTATTTGTGAATTTTCAGAATTTTATATAAATTTGCGAACTGAAACAAATTATCTTCCGTTATGTCACACGAAGAGCAACTGAAAATTAAACAGAAATCCTATGCCGAAGCCATGCGTTATATGAATAATGCGAAAGAAACGCTCCTGAAAGCCGGCAAGGAAGACAATTATTACAACGACCGCAAGTATGTCCGTACAGCTTGTGGCACGGCTTATAATGGCGTACTCATTGCATTGGATACCTATCTTTCCCTTAAAGGGATAACTAAAACCAAAGGTCGCAAATCCATAGAGTATTACTGCGAACAATTCGGCAAACTCGACAAAAAAATGTTGAAACACATAAATAATGCCTATGAAGTTCTACATCTGTCGGGTTATTACGATGGCATTCAAGATGCTCGCATAGTAAAAATCGGATTTGATGAAGCCTACGAAATCATCGACAGAATTAAACCGATAGAGAAGACTACGGAATGAAATTTATAATACATTTTGACAAAAATTTATGCATATGAAACGAATAATTATTAATTTAACAGTAATTCTTGCAATGATTACAGTAGCTTGTAACGAAAACAAAAAGGAGAGCGTAAAAGGAATTGATACGGCCAATATGGATTCGACAGCCATTTCCGGCAACGATTTTTACCAATATGCCAATGGCGGATGGATTGCCTCCCACCCCTTGAAACCGGAATATGCCCGCTTCGGTACTTTCGATGAGTTGGACGAAAAAAGTCAGGAACAAGTAAAAGATTTGATTCTCGAACTTTCCCAAAAAACAAATGCACAAGGGAGCGTGGCGCAAAAAATCGGCGATTTGTACGCGTTGGCCATGGATAGCGACCGCCTGAATTCGGAAGGTGCAACTTCTCTCCTACCCTATTTGGAAAAATTGAATGCCTTGACCGACAAATCAAAGCTGACCGAAACACTGGCAAATATGTTTCGCGATGGCATGTCGCCCTTCTTCAGCCATTATGTAACTGCCGATGATATGAACAGTTCTATCAATATTTTACATATCAACCAAGGTGGCTATAAAATGGGTGATCGCGATTATTATCTTCAGGGTGATGAGCGCTCGAAAGAATTGCGCGCCAAATATACAGCACTCATCGAAAAACTTTTTACTTTGTCGGGATATTCTTCCGCTGAAGCAAAAAAAGCATCCGAAACGATAATGCGGATCGAAACGCAATTGGCCAAAGTCTCTTCTTCCCGTGTGGAATTACGCGATCCGGTAGCGAATTACCACAAAGTTCCCTTGACGGAATTGGTACAACTCTCTCCGGAAATCAATTGGGATGTGTTATTCAACACAATAGGCATCAAAGGTTTGACTGATTTGAATGTAGGACAGTTAAATCCTATTGCCGAGGTAAGCAAAATCATCCGGAAATATTCGCTGAAAGATATTAAATATTATTTGTCTTGGAATGCCATCAACGCTGCCTCCCCCTATCTAAGCGATGCTTTCTCCGATGCCCGCTTTGAATATTATGGTAAGGCCTTATCCGGGAAAGAAGTGCAACAAGAGCGTTGGAAACGGGCGGTAAATGTTATCGACGGCAATTTGGGTGAAGCTGTCGGACAAATCTATGTAGAGAAATACTTTCCACCGGCCGCTAAAGAAAAAATGTTGGGTTTGGTAAAAAACCTGCAAACCGCCTTGGGTGAAAGAATTGAAAATTTGGCATGGATGAGCGCCGAAACCAAAATGAAAGCACAGGATAAATTAGCTGTTTTTCATATAAAAATCGGTTATCCTGATAAATGGCGTGACTATTCTGCGCTGGAAATAAATAAAGACAATGCTTTTCTGACGAATATTATCCATGCAAACAATTTCGATTACAACTATATGATCAGTAAATTCAACCAACCGGTCGATAAAGACGAATGGATGATGAACCCACAAACAGTCAATGCTTATTACAGTCCATCGACCAATGAAATCTGCTTCCCGGCAGCCATTCTGCAACCGCCTTTCTTCAATATTGATGCGGACGATGCGGTCAATTACGGCGCCATCGGCGTGGTGATCGGTCACGAAATGACGCATGGCTTCGACGATCAGGGACGGCAATTCGACAAAGAAGGCAACTTGACCGATTGGTGGACGCCGGAAGATGCGGATAAGTTCAAAGAAAGGGTGCAAGTCCTGATTGACTTTTACGATAATATCGTTGTTCTGGATACCACTCATGCCAACGGCCAACTCACTTTGGGCGAAAACATTGCCGACCAGGGCGGCTTGCAGGTTTCTTGGCAGGCTTATCAAAATACCCTGAAAGGAAAATCCGCTCCGGCTCCGATTGACGGACTCACCGATGCACAACGGTTTTTCTTAGCTTATGCCACCGTTTGGGCAGGAAATATCCGCGATGCGGAAATTCTTCGCCGGACAAAAATGGATCCCCATTCGCTGGGGAAATGGCGCGTAAACGGCGCTCTCCCCCATATCGACGTGTGGTATGATGCTTTCGGCGTTACACCCGAAAATACGTTGTATGTAAAAAAAGAAAAACGAGTAGCAATCTGGTAATTCTTAATTTTTAATTTTTAATTTTTAATTTAAATATATGGCAACAATTAAACCTTTCAAAGGAATACGTCCCCCAAAACAGTATGTAGCTGAAGTGGCTTCTCGCCCTTACGATGTTTTGAGTTCCGAAGAAGCCCGTGAAGAAGCGAAAGGAAACGAAAAATCTTTGTATCATATCATCAAACCGGAAATTGATTTTCCGGCAGGAAAGGACGAACACGACTCGGATATCTATGACAAAGCAGTCGAAAATTTCAGGAAATTTCAGGGAAAAGGCTGGTTGGTACAAGATGATACGGAAAATTACTATGTCTATGCCCAAACCATGAACGGCCGTACGCAATACGGCTTAGTGGTTGGTTCGTATGTGGAAGATTATCTGAACGGAAATATCAAAAAACACGAACTGACTCGCAAAGACAAGGAAGAAGACCGCATGAAACATGTGCGAATCAACAATGCCAATATCGAACCGGTATTTTTTGCTTATCCCGATAATCCGGGTCTGGACGCCATCGTTTCGGAAACCATAAAGAAAACGCCCGCATACGATTTTGTGTCGGAAGACCAAATCGGACACCATTTCTGGATAATCGACGACGAGGCAACCATCCGAAAAATCACGGAATTGTTCGCCGCTATCCCCTATTTATACATTGCCGATGGACACCACCGTTCGGCTGCCGCTGCTTTGGTCGGCGCGGAAAAAGCCGCCCTGAACTCCAAGCATACAGGCAAAGAAGAATACAACTACTTCATGGCTGTTTGTTTTCCGGCTAACCAATTGAAAATCATGGACTACAACCGGGTAGTAAAAGACTTGAACGGGCTTACTACCGGCCAATTCCTCGAAAAATTGAGCGAAAACTTTGTCGTAGTAGACCACGGCGAAGCCATTTACCAACCCGGACACCTGCACAACTTTGCCTTGTACCTCCACAATCATTGGTACTCCTTGGAAGCGAAGCCGGGAACATACGACGACAACGATCCCATCGGGGTATTGGACGTGACGATTTCGTCCAATTTAATTCTCGACAAGATTCTTGGAATCAAAGACCTGAGAACCGATAAACGCATTGATTTTGTCGGTGGACTTCGCGGACTAAGCGAATTGAAACGCCGTGTCAATAGCGGAGAAATGGCAGTCGCTTTAGCACTTTATCCCGTTTCAATGAAACAGTTGATAGCTATTGCCGATACCGGAAACATCATGCCGCCGAAAACCACTTGGTTCGAACCGAAACTGCGTTCGGGATTGGTGATACACAAATTGGAATAGAAACTTTTTTCCACTTCTGTTATGGGAATACATTCATTGAAGAGCAAAAAAATCTTATTGCTGTTTTTTCATCTCATCGGGTGGATACTCTTTATTTATATTACCATGCCGGGTATCAACGGCTTGGAACGGTTTCCGAAAAGTCCGCTGTTTCCTTGGCTTTTCGGAACTAGCTACTTGTTTTTGATTGCTTATTTCTATTTCAATTCCAATGTGTTTGTTCCCCTGTTGTCGAAGAAAAAAATAATATCTTTTTTGGGAATTACGATTGCCGCTTATTTGTTCTTTTGCTTTGTTATTCCTTGGATTTTAAGGGAATATTTTCTGTTCGAACCCCCTTTCAGACCTATGGGGCCGATGCAATACCCGGATTTTTTATTTCCGGACGGTAATTTTAACCCTCCAAAAATGAGTTCGTTCGAGAGAATTAAACATTTAGGTATTTTTCAACGTCCCAGCCAATTCCTGATTGTCTTCATCGTAAGTACGGGACTGAAAGTGATTACGCAATGGTATAAGGAAAAACAACGTTTGCTGGACTTGGAAAACTCCATGGTTCAGGCTGAACTTTCGTTCCTGAAATCCCAAATTCATCCCCATTTTCTTTTCAATAGCCTGAATAGCATTTATTATCTGGCTCTGAGTAAGGATGACAACGCGCCTAAAGCCATTTTATCGCTTTCTGATTTCCTGCGTTTTGTAACGATTGAAAGCAATCACAGTCGCATCCCGTTGGAAAAAGAAATCAAGATGATGGAAGAATATCTTAATCTCCAAAGTTTGCGGGCATCGGAAAAGTTTGAGTTGCAATTTCACCGGAAAGGCGACTTTTCTTCTCTGCAAATCATGCCGCTGACATTTATTCCGTTTGTGGAAAACGCTTTCAAACACGGGATAAGCGCTCATACCGACTGTTTTATCCACCTGAATATCGAAATGGGACAAAACATGCTGGTGTTTACGATTGCCAACTCCATTCCTTCGGGACAAAAGGTAACTGTCAATTCTTCCGGAATTGGTTTGGAGAATATCAAAAAACGCTTGGAATTAGCCTATCCTGAACGTTATACGCTGAATATCCAGTATGATAGACAATGTTTTAATGTATCTCTTCAAATTGAATTGGAACCATGCGTTGTATAGCGATTGATGATGAACCCTTGGCATTGAAGCTATTGCAGGAATATTGCAATCGGATA
>JAITNQ010000276.1 GCA_031290435.1 Candidatus Symbiothrix sp.
TAAACATTGGTGTCCCGATGCAACATCCCGCGTGGCGGAAATGGCTCCCGCTATGAATGAAGTGCTGAACATTGCCCGCAACAAAGGCGTGACAATCGTTCATGCTCCAAGCGATTGCTTGGATTATTACAAAGATTATCCGGGCAGGAAAGAAGCGAAAAAATATTCCGATAAGAATATCGCCGCTTTGGCCGACGGAAGCAAATTGCCTTCGGAAGCAGATGCTGTTTGGCCGGTTGACCAATCGGACGAAGGCTGCGAAAATCCCGGAATTAAACCTTCTCACGCATGGAAAAAACAAATAGAGGCGCTGACTGTCAAAGATGAAGATTTAATCAGCGATGCCGGTGCGGAAGTCGGAGCTTATTTTAAGAAAAAAGGCATTAAAAATGTTATTTTGCTTGGAGTACATACCAATATGTGTGTTATCGGCCGTTCGTTCGGACTTCGCGCCATGAAACGCATGGGAATGAATGTCGTACTGATGCGCGATATGACCGATTTGATGTACAACCACGAAAGAGCGCCTTTTGTTGACCATTTCTCAGGCCTTGACCTTATCGTCGAATACATCGAAACATACGTTTGTCCTTCGATCGTTTCATCCGATTTTACAAGCAAAAAACAATTCACATTCAAAGGCGATACCCGTCCGCGCATTGCATTCCTGACAGCAGAAAGCGAATACCGCGCCAACCAACGCCTGCCGGAATTTGCACACGAACTGACTTTGAAAAATATCCACAGCGATTTTGCACTCGGTATTCCTATCATGACCGATGCCAAAAAAGATGCCGACGAAAAAGTGAAAGCCGAATATGCCGCTTACGGAATGCCTATCAACCCAAAAGACGGAAAAACTTTGCCTCCTACACGTCACAATCTCGAAAATCTTCAGATATTGAAAGACGCCGATTTGGCTGTATTCTTTATCCGTCGTCGTGCACTTGAACCTGAAAAAATGCAGGCCATCAAAGATTATGTAGCGAGCGGTCGTCCGGTACTCGGAATCAGGACGGCTTCACATTCTTTCAGTGCAAACGGAAATGTTCCCCGCGAAGGCGGAAGCATTGAAGCAGCCAAAGAAAAAGCTTCGGAATTTCTGTCTCAATGGCCCGAATTTGACGAACAAGTGCTGGGCGGTAACTATCAGGGACATCACGGTCACCTGAAAGTCGGTACGGAAATATTCCTTGTTCCGGGAATGGAAAACCATCCTATATTGAAAGGAGTAAAACCGTTTACAAGTCCGAACTGGATGTACAAAAACCGTCCCTTACGTTCGGATAAAGCAACCGTTTTCCTGCTTGGCAGCAATCCTGATGTTCCCGACGAACCGGTTATCTGGCTCAATGGCGACCATACGATTTATACTTCACTCGGACATTGGGACGACTGGAAAATCGAAAGTTTCCGCAACCTGATGTTCAATACAGTCGATTATTTATTAAAACTAAAAAAATAAAAATACCATGGACAGAAGAAATTTTATTAAAACAGGCGTACTTGCTACGGCAGGTATGACCATCGGTGTGAATGCACTTCTCAACGCTTCCTCTTGTAAGGGCGCTAACGACAAAATTGTACTCGCATTGGTCGGTTGCGGCGGTCGGGGACTCGGATGTATCATCAACTGCTGTAAAATAAACGAAAACGTAGTTATCAAAACAGTTTGCGACGTAAACAAAACCAAATTGGCTCATGCCGCCGCTTCTGTTGAAAAAGAACTCGGCTACAAACCGACTACAACCGAACAAATGAAGGAAATCTTCGACGATAAGGATGTAGATGCCGTTTGGGTAGCAACGCCGGAACATTGGCACATGCTGGCCGCCATCTGGGCTTGTCAGGCAGGTAAAGATGTTTACGTAGAGAAAAACCCTTCCATCAATATCTGGGAAGGTCGTCAATTGGTCAAAGCTGCCAAAAAATACAACCGCGTGGTTCAAGTGGGATTTCAAAACCGCAGCGCACCTTACGGATTTACGGCACGGGACTATATCAAAAGCGGTAAATTAGGTAAAATAGTTACCGTAAAATGTTACAATATGCTTGGCGGAGGCAAATGGAGTGAAGCTCCCGAAACGCCCGTTCCCGCATGGCTCGACTGGGATAAATGGTTAGGCCCGGCGCCGATGCGTCCTTTCAGTCCTACGATTGTGGAAGAAAACGGTCGCGGAGGTTGGTTGAGTTACTGGGAATACAGCGGCGGCGGACTTGCCGACGATGCTTCGCACGTGATGGATCTTGCCCGTTTGGTTATCGGTAATCCCGGACATCCGAAATCGGTATATTGCTGGGGCGGTAATCATGTGTTCGGCGGAGAACGTCATACACCGGAATACCAGTCCATCGTTTACGATTTCGGCGAATTTACACTGACTTGCGACAATGCCAATGCAACCAATTACATGATAAAAACGCCGAACGACATCCGTATGAATCCGACCATTTTCCCGAACTGGCGCAACAATGCCACCCGTACGGAAATTTACGGAACCGAAGGTTTGATGTATCTCGGACGTCACGGCGGCGGCTGGCAAGTGATGGGTCCCAACAATGAAATCGTGGCTCAGGATGGTGGCATTATGCCCGATAAAGAACACCAAATCAACTTTATCGAATGTATCCGTTCCCGCAAACAGCCGAATGGCGATGCTGAAGAATGTCATCGTAGCGCAAGCTTGGTACACCTCGGAAATACAGCATACAGGGTAGGCAACAAACAGTTGCTTTTTGACCCCGCAACCGAAAAATT
>JAITNQ010000287.1 GCA_031290435.1 Candidatus Symbiothrix sp.
TTCATGACATTTTGGAGGGTATAGACCGCGGCCTCTTTCGCCGTCAATACCTTGGCCCATTTTACGCGTTTGCCGGTTGCCGCGCCGTCACCGGAATTGTTGTATTCCATATAACGGGCGGTTGCTTCGTTTTCTTGCTTGCCCCAATTGTTCCATCCCAAGGGATTGATGCCTTCCGGCAGGCTGCAATTCATAAACAGCGTCATGGCATACGGGCGCCACGGACGTCCCAGATGAACGCCGGAAATACCGTCCGCCGTCTTTATCCGGCAATGGTTGAAAATGTAACCGAAAGCAATATTTTCCGGCGTACTGGCCGCTGTGATATAGGAATTTTTTTTGCAATGAATCTCGCAATTCTCAAACCAGGCGGTCGAAGGGCCGAAAATAAAATCGGTGGTTCCTTCGATATAACAATTATCGAAATATTGTCGGCAATTTTCCCGTCCGGTATAAACCGTATCCTGATTTCCAAGTAAGCGGCAGTTGCGGATGATAATCCGGTCGCCTTCGAGATGCAGCGCCACGGCTTGTCCCAGCGGTTCGGCGGCATTTTCAATGGTCAGATTTTCTACGGTAATATCGTTTCCCCGAATCAGGAAAGTATAGGTACGGAAAGTCCCCATTTGGTTGATATTGGCATGGTCGTCGAAAGTGATGATGGTTTGATCACGGCTTTCACCGATGATGTGTACATTACAAACGTAAGTCGGAAGTACGATTTTTTCCTTATACGTGCCGTTACGAACAAAAACCGTAGTGGTTCCTTTCGGGTCGAAGGCGCGGATGGAATCCAAGGCTTCCTGAATGGTACGAAAATGTCCCCTGCCGTTGCGGTCAACGATGATATCGTAGTCCTGGGCGGATGCTGACAAGATATTCATCCCAAGCAGTAAAAGACAGAATAGTAATGTGTTTTTCATTTGTTCCTAACCTTAACTCTAACAGGGTGTTTCAGAAGTCCCTGTCATTGCGGGCTTGACCCGCAATCCCCTGATAATCGTTAAACGCTATATGTTATGAATGGAAGGTATGAGTTTTGGATTTATTGTATGACCAATACTTATAACAACGTGTTGTATATTGGCGTTACAAACGATTTATACAGGCGTATTGAAGAACATAAATCTTGTGAAATAAAGGGATTTACTCAAAAATACAATTGCGATAAATTGGTTTATTTTGAAGCATTTGATTATATTGAAGATGCTATTGCGAGAGAAAAACAATTGAAAAATTGGAAACGGGAATGGAAAAACAAATTGATAGAAACGACAAATCCGGATTGGAAGGATTTATCATTAGAGAGGGATTTAAAGAATGAAAGAGATTAACGATATGCAGGGGATGGCGGGTCAAGCCCGCCATGACAAGTCCGCCATGGGTCATACCCTAAAGGGCACAGGCGCCGACCATGACAAGTTTAAAATGAAAGGAGCGCAATCTTTGATAGAAGCCTTGCTGCACGAAGGGGTAGACACCATTTTCGGCTATCCGGGGGGGCAGGCTATTCCTATCTACGATGCTTTGTACGATTATAAAGACAAGTTGAACCATATCTTGGTTCGCCACGAGCAAGGCGCTACCCATGCTGCCCAGGGCTATGCCCGTGTTTCGGGGAAAGTCGGTGTGACGCTTGTTACCTCCGGCCCCGGCGTGGCCAATACCATTACCGGTATTGCCGACGCCATGATGGACAGTACCCCGATTGTGGTTATTGCCGGACAAGTGCCGTCTAACCTGTTGGGTACTGACGCTTTTCAAGAAGTTGATGTAATCGGTGTAACACTGCCGATTAGCAAATGGGCGTATCAGGTGCGTCATGCGGAAGAGATTCCGTGGGCGGTTGCCCGCGCCTTTTACATTGCTTCGACAGGACGTCCCGGTCCTGTGGTGTTGGATATTGCCAAAAATGCGCAGGTGGGAATAGTGGATTATCGGCCTGTCAGTATCGACCATATTCGGTCTTATATTCCCGTCCCTGATATGGAACCGGAACGGATAGCCGAGGCGGCGCAATTGATTGATGCAGCCCAAAAACCTTTGGCTTTGGTAGGGCAGGGCGTTATTTTGGGAAATGCCGAGAAAGAATTGCTGGATTTCCTGCGCAAAGCCGATATCCCTGCGGCATCGACTGTCTTGGGACTTTCCGCTTTGCCGTCGGACGAACCCTTGAATGTCGGGATGCTGGGTATGCACGGCAATGTAGCGCCAAATCTGAAAACCAATGAATGTGATGTACTGATTGCTATCGGGATACGCTTTGATGACCGTGTGACCGGCGATTTGAATAGTTATGCCAAACAAGCAAAAATTATCCATTTCGACGTAGATCCGGCGGAAATTGACAAGAATGTCAAAGTCGATATTCCGATTTTGGGCAATGCCAAAGAAACTTTGGCGGCGGTAGTCAAACTGCTGAAAGAAAATAAGCATACAGCTTGGCGAGATGAATTCAAAGCTCCATGGGAAAAGGAGATACAAGTTGTTATTAATAAAGAATTGCATCCCGGAACCGGACCTTTGACTATGGGTGAAGTGGTTCACAAAGTGTCGGAGGCTACCGGACATGATGCTGTTTTGGTAACTGATGTAGGCCAGAACCAGATGATGGGCGTGCGTTATTTTCAATTCAAACAGACGCGAAGCGTGGTGACGTCGGGCGGTTTGGGCACCATGGGATACGGGCTTCCCGCAGCCATCGGCGCCAAATTCGGCGCTCCCGAACGGACGGTTTGCCTGTTTACGGGTGATGGCGGCCTACAGATGACGATTCAGGAATTGGGAACGATTATGCAATCGAATGTAGATGTGAAGATTATCCTATTGAACAACGATTATCTGGGGATGGTTCGCCAATGGCAGGAATTGTTTTGGCAGGAGCGGTATTCCGAAACGCTGATGCAGAATCCCGATTTTATCAAAATAGCGGCAGCGTACAATATTCCGGGGAGATTGGTTTCCGAAAGAGAAGAATTGGATGAAGCTATCCGTGAAATGCTGGAAACAAAAGGACCGTATTTGTTGGAAGCAAAAGTCGTTCGGAAAGGCATGGTTTATCCGATGGTGCCGGCGGGTTCTGCCGTTACAAATATTATATTGGGGTAATTAAAAAAACAAAAAAATGGAAGAGATTAACGATAATCAGGGGATTGCGGGTCAAGCCCGCAATGACGACAACGAAAAGACATTATACACAATCACAATATTTTCGGAGAATATGGTGGGGTTATTGAATCAGGTGACGATTATTTTCACGCGCCGGGGATTAAATATCGAAACACTTTCGGTTTCTCCTTCAGCCATAGAAGGTATCCATAAGTTTACTATCACCGCTTTTTCCGAACGGGACGACATAGAAAAAATAGTCAAACAGATTGATAAACGGGTAGATATCGTCAAAGCGTATTACAATACCGACGAAGATTTGGTTTTTCAGGAAATAGCCTTATACAAGGTTTCTACGCAAAAATTGTTATCTTTGGACTCAATTGAAGGCATCGTTCGCCGCTACAATGCCCGGATTCTGGATATGACTGAAGTTTGGGTCATCTTGGAAAAGACAGGGCATTACGATGAAACGCAGGCTTTGTTCAAGGAGTTAAGCGAAAAAATCGGCGTCTTGCAATTCATTCGTTCCGGACGGGTGGCTATCACCAAATCCAAGGTCGAAAGACTCAGTGATATGTTGGCAGCCATGGAGGAAAAACTCAATCGTAAACCCACAATTCATAATTATTAAGTTATGTTAACAAAAATAGGTTCATTTCAGTTTCATATCGAATCGTATGTATGCGATTTTACGGAAAAAGCAACAATTTCCGTTATGAGCAACTTTATTTTGGATGCCGCCTCTATTCACGCTCAACAGCGCGGATTCGGCTACGAACAGATATTGAAAGACAATGTTGCCTGGGTTTTGTCGCGACTTTCTATCGAAATAACGGAGTATCCCGGTCAAAATCAGGGTCTAACGGTGGAGACATGGGTAGAAAATGTAAGCCGCTTCTTTACCCAACGTTGTTTCTGTTTTATCAATCAAAACGGAAAGGTGATCGGTTATGCCCGCAGTATCTGGGCTGCAATAGATATAAAAACCCGCCGCCCGATTGATATTCTAGCTTGGCGTCCCGATCTGGCGGATTATATAGATGCGGAAAAGATATGTCCTATCGAAAAATTAGCGAAAATACCACCGGTAAACGGTGTCGAAGCAAATATGGGCTACACGGTTCGGTACAGTGATATTGATATCAACAAACACATGAATAGCGTGAAGTATATTGAGCATGCCATCAATACTTTTGATTTATCGGCTTTTAAGGAAAGATACATCCACAAATTTGAAATTGTTTATCTGGCGGAAGGTGTTTTTGGGGATAAACTCAAGTTGTATAAGACGCAGACTTCGGACTGTGAGTTTTTAGTTGATACAAAAAAAGGAGAAGAATCGGTTTGCCGGAGTCGGATAATATGGATGTAACATATTGATAATAAACGAATAATAGGAAGTATGGAAGAGAAAGTAAGTTCATATAAATTTCCAATCAGAACATTCGCCTGTGATTTTTCGGAACGGGCGACTCTTCCCGTCATGGGTAATTTTGTTTTGGAAGCTGCGTCGCTCCATTCCAATGAAGGGAATTTTGGCCACAAACAAATTTCGAAAGACAATGTTACCTGGGTTTTATCCCGGCTTTCCATAGAAATGTATGAATATTCCTTCTGTGGAGAAAACCTGACCGTTCAAACATGGATAGAAAAAGTAGATCAATTTTTTACTCAACGTTGTTGCCGTTTCACAGACAGCAATGGTAAAGTAACCGGATTTGCCCGCAGTATCTGGGTTGCGATGGATATAAAAACCCGCCGACCGCTTGATATCCGGAAATGGCGTCCCGACTTGGCGAACCATGTTACGGACGAGATAGCTTGTCCTATCGAAAAATATGCGATTATATTTCCCGTCAACAAGGTAGAACCGGTGATGAACTATAAGATCCGCTACATGGATATTGACATTAATCATCACATGAATAGTATCAAGTATATTGAGCATACAATCAATATTTTTGATTTATCGTTTTTCCGTGAGAAAATAATTCATCGTTTGGATATCGTTTATCTGGCAGAAGGACTTGTCAAAGATAAACTGGAGTTATACATGCAAGATGTTTCCGAAGAGGAATACCTGATAGATTTTAAAAAAGAGGGAAAATCAATATGCCGCTGCCGGGTTGTCTGGACTCCCATCCCACCCGGAAATGAGGTAGTACAATAATAATTAACAATTAATAATTAATAATTTATAATTCATAATTTAAAAAATGGCAGTAATTAATTTTGGCGGAATCGACGAACAAGTTGTGACGCGTGAAGAATTTCCATTGGAAAAAGCAAGCGAATATTTAAAAAACGAAACCATCGCTGTAATCGGTTACGGCGTGCAAGGTCCCGGACAGTCTTTGAACTTACGCGACAATGGTTTCAAAGTAATCATCGGGCAACGCAAAGGAGGTAAGACTTGGGAAAAAGCCGTCGCAGACGGTTGGGTGCCGGGTGAAACGCTTTTTGAAATAGAGGAAGCGGTAAAAAGAGGGACTATTATTCTCTATTTGCTTTCGGATGCGGCGCAAATCGAAGTGTGGCCGCGTATTAAGCCTTATATGACAGCCGGAAAGGCTTTGTATTTCTCACATGGCTTTGGTATCACCTACAAAGAAAGAACCGGTATCATACCACCGGCCGATATTGATGTGATTCTTGTTGCACCGAAAGGCTCCGGCACTTCTTTGCGGCGGATGTTTCTGAAAGATCGCGGTCTGAACTCCAGTTTTGCCGTGTTCCAAAATGCAACGGGAAAAGCCCGTGAACGCGCTATTTCTCTTGGTATCGGCGTAGGTTCCGGTTACTTGTTCGAAACCGATTTCAAGCGTGAAGTCAGTTCCGACCTGACCGGCGAGCGTGGCACACTGATGGGCGCTATTCAGGGGTTGCTTTTGGCACAGTACGAAGTGCTTCGCGAAAACGGACATTCACCGTCCGAAGCTTTCAACGAAACGGTAGAGGAACTGACCCAATCCTTGATGCCTCTGTTTGCCGAAAATGGAATGGACTGGATGTACGCCAACTGTTCTACTACCGCTCAACGGGGCGCCTTGGACTGGATGGGGCCTTTCCACGATGCCGTTAAACCCGTATTCCGTCAATTGTACGAATCGGTTGTTTCCGGCATTGAAGCCCAACGTTCCATAGACGCCAATTCCAAACCGGACTATAGAGATGGTTTGGAAAAAGAACTGAAAACCCTTCATGACAGTGAAATGTGGCAAACCGGTGCGGTTGTGCGGAAACTGAGGCCGGAAAATAATTAAGAATGAAGATATGTAGGGGCAATCTTTAGGATTGCCTCTGCATTTTTAAAGGGCTTACATGGGACAAGTTACAAAGGGATAACAGCGAAAAGATGTTTATCAATTATGTCCAAAAGAAAACCGAAAAACAGGAATATTTGCTGATTAGGGACATTCCGATATAAAGACTACTTAGATTTATGCCAAAGTCATTGACAAAAGCAAGCGGGATGCGGTGAATAAGTTGGATGGACTGACCGGATAAAGTGAGTATAGTTTGTAAACTGAAAAAATATTGTTCAAAGTTTGTTTTTGTCGCAAAAGTTTGCTACTTTTGCGACAAGAATTGATAAAAAATATGGATTATACAATTGAAAATAAGATATTTAAAAAGATGAAGCAGAATAGACGTGGAAAAATTTTTTTCGCGAATGATTTTGCTGAATTAGGAAATTATAAGGCTTGCAGTAAAGCCCTTGAGCGTATGGCAAAAGAAGGGGATATAATGCGTGTAAGTAGAGGAATTTATACCATTCCTCAAAAGAGTGAATTATTGGGAACACTCACGCCTTCGTTCGATAGTGTGGTTGCTGCTATTGTCAAAAGGGATAGGGCAAAGATTATTCCGACAGGCTTATTTGCGGAAAATGCACTTGGTTTATCCACCCAAGTTCCCATAAAAGCGATATATTTGACTGACGGAGCGCCAAGAAAATTGATGGTTGGCAAAATACCGTTGATTTTCAAAAAAACAACTCCTAAGAATTTGGCTACCAAAGGCAAAATTAGCGGGTTGGCTATTCAGGCGTTGAAATCTATACGAAAAGACCGGATAACCGATAATGAGATAAATAAAGTGGTAAGCCTACTTAAAAAAGAGAATCCGCAATATTTAACCCATGACATGAAATTGGCTCCAGTATGGATAAAGGAAATTATGCGTAAAGCCCAAACAGATAATAACGTATAAATTATGACTTGGATAGAATTACCGAATGAAAATAAATTAAAAGTTTTAGAAGAAGTAAGAACTCGAACAGGATTTCCATTGTTTATTATTGAAAAAGATTGGTGGGTAGTGCAGACTTTGCGTTTGATTACTCATATAAATATTGCACAATACACTGTTTTTAAGGGTGGTACATCATTGAGTAAGGCATGGGGATTGATTGACCGTTTCAGTGAAGACATAGATTTAGCAATTAACCGTGAATTTTTCGGTTTTTCGGGAGATATTAGCCGGACACAAGTTGGAAAATTGAAAGACGCCTCAAGCAAATATATATCCAATGATTTTCTTTTTTTACTGCAAAAAACTTTTGATGATGCCGGATTTAACGATGTCCACCTTGCTGTAACGGATGAAAAAGCCCCGGATGATGACCCTGTGAAAATTGAAGTACGTTATCCAACAGTTACGCCATATTCGGCGTATGTGCAACCGCGTGTATTGTTGGAAATCGGTAGCAGGTCGATGATAGAGCCGACAACTATTCGTTCGTTCCGGTCTATGATTGGCGAAACATTTTCCAATTTGCCGTTTGCCGATGAAAATATACAAATCCGTTGTGTCAATCCCGAACGTACTTTTCTCGAAAAACTTTTTCTGTTGCATGAGGAACACCAACGTCCGAAAGAAAAGATGAAGATAAAGGGTAAAAGCCGTCATTTCTACGATATTTACCGGATTGCACAAACGGAATACGCTGATAAAGCCATAGCCGATAATGAATTATATAAATCCATTGTTGCTCATCGGAAAAGGTTTTCAAAATTGGGCGGTGTGGATTATACTTCTCATTTTCCGCCAAATCTGAATCCGGTACCGCCTGCCGAATTGATGCCGGAATGGGAAAGGGATTATGCAGAAATACAGGGACAGATGATTGTGGGTGAAAATATTCAGTTTAAGGAATTGATTAAAAGAACCTTATCAACTATTGAGATGATTAATGAAAAATGGCATTAAACTCTGCACATGAAGGCTATGAATATCAGGATTTATTAATTCTACTTTACTAAAATAAAATTAGGATTTTTCATTGTCAAATGATTTATTATCAGTATCTTTTCATAATTAATTCACTCCACCTAAAGAACACAAGCGCCCGCAATGACAACAAAAACGTCCTATTTTGATGTTCAATGAAATAGTATTACTTTTGTAACTTATCTATTTCATTTCTTCCGCGCAATGCAAAAACGAAATTTATATTTTAGGTATTCCGGTCTTGTAAAAAAAATAAGCCGGACAATGGCTTCTTATGTCCTGACTATTATCCTTTTGGCTTTCTATGCCCTGTTACTTGCAACGGCAACTTTTATAGAAAAATATTATGGTACGGAAACGGCCAAAATAGTGATTTATTATGCGCCATTTTTTATTTTCTTGCAATTGTTGCTGATTGTAAATTTTATTGCAATATTGATAGGAAAACGACTTTTAAAAAAGAAGAAACCGGGATTTATAATCTTGCATATTTCATTGATTGTAATTCTTTTAGGAGCATTCATTTCTCATGTCTCCAGCGAAGAGGGAACATTCCATATCAGGGAAGGAGAAACGAGTAACCAGCTGCTTTTACAAAATAGTAAAGGAATAGAATATAAGACTTTACCTTTTAGTCTGGAACTCGCTCAATTTACAATAAGCCGCTATCCCGGCTCGTCAAGCCCCTCTTCTTTCGAAAGCCGGTTAATTATTCATGAAAAAGAAAAAGTATACGAAAAAACCATCTCTATGAATAACGTGCTGGATATAAATGGATACCGTTTTTTCCAAGCCTCTTATGATGCGGATGAAGCCGGTACTATATTGTTCGTAAATAAAGATAAAACCGGACGGAATATCACTTATACCGGTTATGCCCTATTGCTAATCGGTTTCATACTTTGCTTTACGGGAAAAAACGCCCTTTTCAGACAATTGAATAATCAATTGAAAGAGGTGCGAACATCCGGAAAATTATTGTTCCTGTTATTCCTGCTTGTTTTTCCAGCGTTGTCTTCCGGTGCAAAAGAGAATATTCTACCTATTCCGGAAGCAGTTAAGAAAGCCCATATAGACCCGGAAACAGCTTCTGCCTTTGGCGCTTTACCGCTATTGGCTAATAATGGTCGCATCGAACCGGTGAATACTTTTTCTTCCGAAGTACTCCGAAAACTACATAAATCCGATAAAATCGGGTGCATGAACGCAGACCAGTTTTTACTGAGTGTGCTTACTTTCCCGGAAATATGGATGCATGTTCCATTTATTGCGGTATCCAATCCGGATTTGGCTTTGTTTTATGACCTTACAAAAAACGAATGTGCTTACAGTGAAATGTTTGAAAATGACGGGACTTACAAACTCAGTCGAAAATTAAGGGAAGCATTCAATAAGGCTCCAGCGGAACGCAGTCGTTTTGATAAAGATATATTGAAATTAGATGAGCAGGTAAATATTTTTTATCAATTGATTAATAAACAGTTATTAAATATTTTTCCGAAAGAAAAAGACCCTGATAATAAATGGTATGCGCCGGGAGATGACCTTTCTGTCTTTTCCGGACAAGATTCTCTATTTGTCTCTGGAATTATGACTTGGTACACAGACGAATTGAGAGAAGCGCAACAATCCGGAGATGGATCGAAAGCGAATGAAGTGCTGAATATGATATACACCTATCAGCAAAAGAAAAATAATACAGTTGATGTAGATGCGAAAAGAATAAAAATGGAATTGTTATATAATCAATTAGAAATATTCCGGTTCTGTAAAAAATGCTACTTCATATTGGGCGGAATACTATTGGTCTTATCTTTTATCTCTTTTCTGAAGAAAAAAAATGCGATGATTTGGCCTGTACGTCTACTGATTACAGGTATTATTTGCGCTTTTCTTTATCATTTATTCGGGATTGGATTGCGCGGATACATTTCCGGTTACGCTCCATGGAGCAATTCTTACGAGACAATGGTATATGTTTCCTGGGTAACGGTATTAGCCGGATTGTTTTTTGCAAAGAAAAGCGCTATTACTTTTGCCCTGTCAACCTTGTTTGGCGGAATTATTCTGTTTGTTTCCGGACTTAATTGGATGGATCCGCAAATTAACCCTTTGGTTCCGGTACTTAAATCTCCGTGGTTGATGTTTCACGTGGCGGTGATTGTTGCAGCTTATGGTTTCGCCGGGATTAGTTGCCTTGTCGGATTTACAAATTTGCTGCTAATGATGCTTTCCAAAGCAGCCAATGCCACAATTTTCTCTTTGCGTATACAAGAATTAAGCATCATCAATGCAATGTCTTTGATGATTGCGCTGGCTTTAATGAGCACAGGTACTTTTATCGGGGCTATTTGGGCAAATGAATCATGGGGTCGTTACTGGGGATGGGATCCGAAAGAAACGTGGGCGCTGATTACCATGATTGTTTATGCGATTACGATTCATTTGAAGTTGGTAAAATCTTGGAATACGGTTTGGTTGTTTAACCTGATGTCTGTATTATCCTTTTTCTCCGTACTGATGACCTATTTAGGTGTAAATTATTTTTTAAGCGGAATGCATTCCTATGGGACAAACGATTCTCTGCAAGGTGTATTTATCTACCTTTTTGCTGCTATTATGGTGGTTATTTTAGTCGGGATATTTTCATATAGGAAGTCAAATAATAAGCAATAGCTACCTCTTTTTACTATACGCACCATTACAGTTGGGGTACCGTTACCCACTCGCATCTCACTTTCCCTTTCGCCTTGGGCGCTATCACCGATACGGATGCCATGCAAAATCGGCTCGAAACGGAAATTGCCGGAAACGGACCTGCTTCAGGCCCATGTTTTCTTTGGCGCTGTGGATAGGCGTTTTCGATGCTGATAAATATATTTTTTTTAAAAATTATTGTTTTTTTTTGCTTGGTTGTTAAAATAATTACTACTTTTGCAAAAATAAATCAATACAAGTTCGAAAATGAAATGCACTCAAACACGTATTCTACTGTTTATCTTTTTATTAGCCCCCTCAATACCTACGTTTGCTTGTACGACAATTATTTTGTCCGGCAAGGCAACGAAAGACGGCCGACCGTTGATGTGGAAAAATTCCGATACGACCGACCCTCGGCATAGTTTGTTTTATTCCGATTACAAAGGCTATCCTTTTCTGGGTATCGTAAGGAACACTTCGGTCAATGAAAATACGGCAAGTATTTGGATGGGAACCAATTCGGAAGGTTTTTCAATAATGAATACCCTTTCTTATAACCTTACCGAAGAACAGGAATCGTCCCGAAATGGGGCGGTGATGCGGAAAGCTTTGGAGATTTGCAGAACGGTATCGGATTTTAAGAACATGCTTGATACCTTGCCGCGTCCGATGAAAATCGAAGCCAATTTCGGCGTGATAGATGCCGAAGGGAATGCCGCCTATTTCGAGGCCAGTTCCGGAGGCTACCAAATGCTGGACGTCAACGACCCCGCTGTAGCTCCGGAAGGTTATTTGATATATACGAATTTTTCCTATAAAGGCTTTTTCGACAAGGGAGAAGGCTATATCCGCTATCTGAGCGCCGGACACGAGGTCGCCAAATGTTTGCCTTCGAAAGATTTTTCTCCCCAGTGGATATTCAATCATTTGTCGCGCAGTTTTTACCATTCCCTGATGGATGTGGATTTTGGAAGCAAACAAGTTTTGGAAATTTTCCGGGGATATTTGCATGATTCCGATTTTATACCACGCAGGTCTACGGCAAGTTCTACCGTGATTCACGGTGTTCGCAAAGGAGAAAATCCCGATTTGACTACCATGTGGGTCGCTTTGGGTTATCCGCCTTGTTCGGTCGCTGTTCCGGCATGGGTAAAAGCAGGGAAAGACAACCCTTCCATTGTGATGCGCCGCGACGACGAAACCCATTCTTCGAAAATGTGTGATATGGTTTTGGCGCTGAAAGAAACCTTGTTCGACGTGAAAAGAGGCCACGGACAGGAATATTTCAATTTCTACAAGGTCTGCAACAGCGAAGGTTCCGGATACATGCAAAAATTGGCTCCGGTCGAAAACCAAATATTCAGGATGACTAATCCACTCCTTGCAAAATGGCGTGAGGCCGGAAAACCGGATACAAATGAAATACAAGCGCTCGGAAAGGCAATAACCGGACTTATCGAAAATTCATGGCCAGGACAAGAAACCAATCCGTAACAAGAGCGGATACAAATCGCATGAACTCAAAATAAATAAAATAAATCATGTACATAAAGCATACATTTTTTTGCATTATCGTTGCAACATTATTTCACGGGTTTGCGCTTTCACAACCCAGTTTAAGCGCTTATCCCCACGATATCAGTTATTTTATCCCGGAAGGCGATTATAAATTGAATGAGAAAATACCCCAACCGAAGTCAATTATTGGTTTTGAAATCGGACAGCAACATGTGGACTGGAACAATGTGCTGGATTATATGCAGGTTTTGAGCAAGGCCTCCGACAGGGTATCTCTTAAACAATTTGGGCGCAGCAATCAGTTCCGTCCGTTTATTCAGGTTACAATTACTTCGCCTCAAAATCAGCAAAATTTGGACAAAATTCGTGCAGAACATCTGAAACTTACCGACACGAACCAGTCGCCGAATCTGGATACCGATAAGATGCCGATTGTGGTGAACCTGATGTACACCATTCATGGGAATGAACCGTCGGGTGTCAATTCTTCCTTGGTGTTGGCTTATTTCCTTGCTGCTCTGGAAGGGGAGGAGATAGAAAATTTACTCGACAACATGGTTGTTGTGCTCACTCCCGGATTGAATCCGGACGGAATCAACCGTTTTGCGTCCTGGGTCAATTCGTCTCGCAGTTTTCCGGATGTTTCCGACCCCAGTTCGCGTGAATTTTCCGAGCCTTGGCCCAGCAGCCGTACCAATCACTATTGGGCAGACACCAACCGCGACTGGCTTATGGCGCAACATCCGGAAGGACAAAACGCCCTCGAAATGTATTTCGAATGGATGGCGAATGTGGTCTGCGACTTTCATGAGCAAGGCGGTGACCGGACTTACTATTTCAGTCCGGGTCACCCGAAACGCACCCATCCGCTTACCTCCCAACTCAACCAAGATTTATCGGCCAAACTCACCGGATACAGCGCCCGCGCTTTAGACCGTATCGGGACGCTCTATTTTTCCAAAGAAGGCTACGACGATTATTATTACGGCAAAGGAGCCGCATACGGCGATATCCACGGTTCTGTCTGTATCCTTTTCGAACAACTGGCTTCGCGCGGTCACTTGCGTTCTACCCGCAATTTTGGAGAAATGTCTTTTGCTTCAACCATACGCAATCAGGCTTTTTCCGGGATTTCTATCCTGAAAGGCGCCTTGGAAATGCGGAAAGAATTGCTGGAATACCAACGCAATTATTACCTTGGAACCAAAGAAGCCGCCCGAAAAGAGCTTGTTCAGGCATACGTTTTCAATGCGCGAGGCTCTCACGCCATCGCTTATCATTTTATTGAAAACCTCCTGCGCCACCATATTGATGTTTACCGGCTGGCAAAACAACAAAGCCTGAACGGCAATGATTATGCTACGGACGATTCGTATGTAATCCCTGTTGACCAGCAATTTTACGCCACCGTGAAAACCCTGATGGAAAACGTGACCGAATTTCGGGATAGCGTATTTTACGATATATCTACATGGACTTTTCCACATGCCTACAACCTTCGGTACGACGAACTGAAAAGTGTCGCCGGACTATTGGGAGAGAAAGTGGAAAAACCGGAATTTTACAAAGGTAAAATTATCGGGGATAAAGCCGATTTGGCTTATCTTTTCGATAATACACAATATTATGCGCCGAGGTTTATTACGGAACTCTTGAAGCAGGGACTGCTTGTGAAAGTATCGGGAAAACCTTTTACTTATCCCAACAACGGCAAGCCGGTACGGTTCGGGTACGGCACAATTTTGGTTCCGGTTTTGAACCAGCCGCTGAATCCCGACGATATTCACCGCTTGGTGAGCCGTTTGGCCACAGAATGTGGAGTGGATGCGTATGCGGTGAATCAGGGTTTGATGCTTGATTTTGATTTGGGTTCTCCGGCTTTCAAGCCCCTTACTCTCCCAAATGTAGCTGTTATTACAGGTTCCGGCATGGGTGTTCCCGAATCGGGCGAAATATGGATGTTGTTGGACAAAAGGTTTCAGCTTCCACCTGTTATGATTGACTACAGCGCTTTGGGAAGCGCCAACCTGAATAAATACAATGTGATTGTAATGGCCGACGGTACGCCTTCGCGCGCCTTATCGCAGGCAGTAGTTGATAAAATAGTGAATTGGGTCGATGCCGGAGGCATTCTCATTGCTACCGGAAGCGCTTATGCCTGGACAAACCGGGCAAAATTGACCGATATAAAAACGATTCCCGGCGTGAAGGCGGATTCTGCGGAATACAGAACCTATGCTTCCCGTGCGGAAGCCGCTGCGGGAAATGTGGTCGATGGCGTCATCCTGAATTGCCGACTCGACTATACCCATCCGCTTGCATGGGGCTATAAACAAGACAAATTGGCCGTATTCCGTTCGGGGACGACTGCTTTTCAGCGCTCCGGTCCTTATGCCTCTCCTTTGAGTTACCTGAAGGAACCATATTTATCCGGGTTTATTTCAGGCAAGAATCTGAAGCGGATTGCCGACTCTCCGGCTGTTATCACAAAAGCCAACGGCAAAGGACAGGTTATTGTATTTATTGATGACCTCAATTTCAGGATGTACTGGTATGGGACTACAAAATTGTTTATGAATGCTATCCTGTTCGGGCAACTATTATGAAACCTGGATGCAAAATATTATTTGTAAGTGAAAAACAGAAAAACTAATATTATTATTTATTTTACAAAAAAAAGTATGATGAAAAAAAGAGTTGAACAAAAATTAATCCTTGTGATTTTATCTTTCCTGCTTGTATCAGCCTTGCAGGCGCAAACGAGAAAAATTACAGGTGTTGTTAGTTATGCTGAAGACGGAACACCGGTTATCGGGGCTTCCGTATCTCTAAAAGGTACGAGCATAGGAATGCCTACCGATTTAGACGGTTCTTTCTCTTTGGAAGTCCCGACTACTGCTAAAACGCTGACTGTCTCTTATATCGGGATGAAAACCCAAGAAGTGGCTATCGGCGAAAAATCGGTAATAACGATTGCATTGGAGCAGGCGCTCAATGAAATGGATGAAGT
>JAITNQ010000212.1 GCA_031290435.1 Candidatus Symbiothrix sp.
AAAAAATTCGCCGAACCCGGTTTCGGTAAAGCAGTTAAAATAAAAATAAATGACTTTACCGTTCAATTCTGCTTGGTATATCTCCGCAATTTTCGCAAAAAACAGCGTGTTCCTTTCAACATTATACTTAATTTTAGATAAAAGCCACTCAGGGAAAATCCCATTTTCAACAATACCGTCAGATGATCCGACTATCAGCATCGCTAAAAACTCTTTCCTCGTAGCCGAAGGCAGTTGTTCATCTATTCCTATTTTTATTTTACGTAATAAGTTCTCCCCTGCCCCGTATTCATAGATTAATTTCCAATTTTTACTGTTCGTTAAAAAATCTATTTGACTGCCACGAACCCATGACGTGTCTTCGCACAATAAATCGAAGAACCCTGTTGTTTCATAGAAATAATAATAATAAACGACTTGATTGTTCCATTCACCTTGGTATATCTCTGCATCCTTCATCCAAATATTCGGAGGGCGCTTTTCAATATCATTGATTTTTAGTAAAAGCCACTCAGGGAAAATCACATCAGCAGCAATACCGGCGACAAATGCGACTTGCAACTTATCTACAAACTCATTCCATACCTTTACCTTAGGATAATCAATAATTAACGGAGCTTCACTCTCTTCTTCCTCTTTCCCGCATCCTCCCGTTCCGATTATTACGAACAAGAGGACAAATAATATCAATTTACCTTTAGCTTTCATCAATTTACAAGATGAATGTTTCATTTTAAATTATGAATCTATGAATTTTTAATTTTTAATTATTAATTTTTAATTATTAATTCACTCCGCTCCCACATAAGGATTGCTTTTAACGATAGAACCGTCGTAACCATAGTTTTGCCACAAACCTTCGGGATTGATATCACGCTGACCTTTGGGAATCGGGAAACGATAGTGTTTAAAGTCAATCTTTTCTTTATCAGGAACATTACCTTCTTTTATTGTTTTCACCAAGATTTTCCAGCGAACCAAATCCAACCAATGGTTTTGTTCGTAGGTCAGTTCAAAAGTCCGTTCCTGTTGAATGAATTTTTTGAACCCTTCATAATCCAGGCCAGCCGGTGCATCGTCGGAAGAAACCACGTTCAGCGGTTGTTGGAAAGCCCTGCGGCGAACCTGATTGAGGGCTTCGTATGCCTCGGCGGTAGGGCCGTCATTGAGTTCGTTCAATGCTTCCGCTTTCAGCAACAACACATCGCCCAACCGAAGGACGGTACGGTTGAGGTTACGGCGGTTAGCGCCTCCTGCCGGATCGGTTCGGTCAACGTATTTGGCAAAGCGAATCCTGTCGAAGATAAAAAGAGAATCGCCGCTCGGATTATACAATGATTTTATATACGTAGCCGCTTTGCGTTGATCTCTGTCGTCTAATAAATTATAAATCCGCTCATCCGCCGGGACAACATGCGGAAGTTTATTGTTGCTGAAACCTTCGGAAAGCGAACAGTGAGACAGGTGATTTCCGCCGCTTGCATCGGCTGCCTGTCCGGTAACATATTGGGTAGAAAAAATATCTTCCTTACCGTTCTTGTTGGTAACAGCCCAAAGATCCAAATACCTTTCTTCCAATTGGTATCCGGTTACGTTATTGGCCGCATTCACGGATTTTTGGTATTTTTCTTTTTTCACCGCAGCGCCACCGGTATCGGAAGTCTGTCCCCAAACCAAATAGACTTTTTGCAACAAAGCGAAAACGGCTCCTTTGCTGGCCCTTCCCTTGTCGGTGTTACCGTATTCACTTGCAGCCGGCAAACGGGAGCTTGCATATTCCAAATCAATTATGATTTGTTCATATATATCTTCTATTGGAGCGCGTTGGGGTTTTACGCCATCAACATTGTGTAATATCAAGGGCGCTTCACCCCATAATTGTACGACATAGAAGTAGTAATAAGCCCGCAAGAATCTGGCTTCTCCCAGCAACCGTTCTTTCAATGATTCTGAGATATTGGTGAAAGGTTCAATCCTGTCCACCGCATCGTTGGCATTGGTAATACCTAAGTACATATTGTTCCATGCACCAACAATATAACTGTTATCGGGCGCATAATTCAGCGTTCCAAGCGGACCGCCGCCGGCATTGGGATTTTCTCCCGATACGGTGGTCTCGGTGGTCAAATCAATCATATACAACAAGCCGGTAGACGCGCCCGCATTGGGTCGATATACATTGTTGATTAATGTAACGGCGTCATCACTCGTTACCGGAAAATTACCCCCCATCAGTTGACCAATGGGCGTAAGGTCTAAACTGTCATCGCACGAAGCGATTGTGACTATAATTGCGAAAGTAAATAATATCTTTTTCATCTATACTATAATTTTAATTAATTCTTAATTCTTAATTTTTAATTTTTAATTCTTAATTAATATACGATATTCACGCCAAAAGTAAAGGTTCTTGACGTAGGATAACTTGCACTACCGCCGATTTCCGGATCATATCCGGTAAATTTGGTTATCGTGAACAAATTTTGTCCGGTTGCAAACACTTTGAACTTGGTAGAAGGCGCTTGTGCTATCTTGACCGGAAGGTTGTAGCTCAAAGTGAGGTTCTTCAATCTCAGATACGATCCATCTTCCAGAAAACGGGTTGTATTTGCAATAGATTGAGAAGAAATATAAGCCCGCGGAACCGTTGTCGAAGGATTGCTCGGCGTCCAACGATTCAACAAGGCAGCTGAAACGTTATTGGAAGCGCTGGGTGTTTCCAGTTCTTCGCGGAGTGAATTGTATATCCATTTTCCTTCCACTCCTTGGAACGAAACGAACAGATTAAACGCTTTGTATCGTACATTGCTTGAGAATCCATAAATGAAATCCGGTTGATTCGTTTTTCCAATAAGTATCCGGTCGTTAGACGTGTCGATTGCGCCATCCAACTCCCCTTCGGCATTGGGTTGATCTATGTATTTGGCATCTCCTACCGCCACATCTTTTTTCCAACTGGGTTTAGGCACTTGGGTAAGATCATCTCCTTCTTGAACGATTCCATCGAACTGTATCAGATAAAAAGATCCCAAAGGCTGCCCTACTTTTGTGATTGTATTGCCACCGACAATATCATTCCGTTCTCCCAAATCGAGTACCTCATTCACATTCTTGGCAATGTTTCCGGATATGTTCCAAGTGAAATTTTTCGTAGTTATCGGCGTAGCTCTCACTTCAAATTCAAGACCTTTGTTGCTTATGCTGCCCACATTGGTAAGAATAGAGCTGAATCCGGTCGTGATTTCCGTTGGAATGTTATTCAAGAGGTTCGAAGTTTTCTTGTAATAAGCATCTGCGACAAAGTTCAAACTGTTTTTAAACAAACCGACATCGACTCCCACGTTATAAGAGGCGGTTTGTTCCCATTTTAAGTTGGGATTCTCGGCATTGGTTCGTCCATAAGATACCACTGTTTGGTCATTGAACGAATAGCGTGGATTGGAGGTAACGCCATAGGTCGCCGCATACTGATAATTTCCGATTTCCTGATTTCCCACCGTACCGAAACTGGCTCTCAGTTTGAGGTCGCTGATGGTTTTATTGCCTTTGAGGAAAGATTCATCGTTGACATTCCAAGAGAAACCTACCGAAGGAAAATACCCCCATTTGTTATTGACAGCAAAACGGGAAGAACCGTCGGCGCGGAAGGTAGCCGTTAAGTTGTACCTGCTCTTGTAAGAATAATTCGCTCTGCCGATAAATGATTTCAAGATGGCTTCCGAACCGCCGGTATTGGTCGTCACCTTTTCCGCGCCGCTTTGCAAACTGTGGTAAGAAAGGTGTTCGCTTGCAAATTCAGACGTAGCGAACGTTGCTGTTTCAACATTATCTATTTGTGTTGTATAACCCGCCAAAACAGCTAAATAATGATCCGGGTGCAATTGTTTTGCATAGTTCAATGTATATTCATATTGGTAAACATCTGTACGACGATTACCCACACTTCCGTATCCATTGGTATTGAATCCGCCGGCGGTAGTGGGGGGAGCGAAATAATTCTGCGTCGCATTGGTCAGGGTGGTACCGGCATTTGCCTTAAAGGTCAATGACGGCAGTATCTTATAAGTTAAATAGAAGTTGCCGATGACCGAATTGGTTAAATTCTGGGCATATTGCGCAGTGAGATCTTCTATGGCGTTTACGCTAATATCGTTAAAGCTCAATTCTCCCACTTCCCACGGATTATTGTGGTTGTAGTTACCATTTTCATCGTAAATAGGAACAACGCGCGGAACACGTATGGCGTGATCTAATGAACTGCCGTATCCACCGACGTAAAGTCCGCTGTAACTGCTCAATCCGGTTTGATTCAACTTGCTGACATTCACATTCAATCCAATGGTCACTTTTTTGGATATATCCCGATCGAAATTAAACCTTCCGGTATAACGTTTGAAATCAGAATTGAGAATGATACCATCCTGATCCGTATAGTTTCCGGAGAGAAGATAATGCGACTTATCGTCGCCTCCGCTAAAGGTAAACTGATGCGTTTGTGTAATCGCTGTGCGATAAGTAGCATCCTGCCAATCATATCCTGCGCCTAAAGCAGCAATTTCCGCTTCCGAATAGTTTTTAAATACGCTGTTGACATTGATTTCCCTGTTTAAGCGCGCCCAATCGTCAGCTCTCAACAAATCCAACTGCTTGACTACTTGCTGTGCGCCGATTGAATATTGATATTCAACGTGGTTAGCGCCTTTTTTCCCACTCTTGGTGGTGATGATGATTACGCCGTTAGCGCCTCGCGAACCGTAAATAGCGGTAGCGGAAACGTCTTTCAGCACCTCGATTGACTCAATGTCACTGGGACTGATGGCAGCCAGGGGATTCAAGCTGGCGCTTATCCGTCCGACGTTGGCGTCGGTGGCCGAATTTTCGTGGTAACTGATAACCCCATCAATCACAAACAAAGGCTCATTTCCGGCGGAGAGGGAGTTTGTACCACGCAAGCGAGCGGTAAAAGTAGAACCCGGCCCGCCGCTTTCGGTAATCTGTAAGCCTGCCACAGCGCCACCCAAGAGATTGTCAAACGAAGTCGCCAGTTGTTGCAGATTCGCTTTCGGAATGGAAGTAATCGCACCGGTAAGTTCTTTCCGTTTCTGCGTACCGTAACCCACCACCACTACTTCGTTCAGGGAATTCAAATCTTCACGCAGGGAAATCACAAGGGGTTCGATGTATTCAAACACATCTAATTCCAAAGACCGGTAACCCAAATATGTCACCACAATGGCGGTAGGAAAAGATTGAACAGAAATGGAAAAACGGCCGTCATAATCGGAATACATTCCCTGTTTTTGATTAACAAAGGAAACATTAGCCCCAACAATCGGCTCTTGCGTTCTTTCGTCTATCACACGACCTTCTATTTTCGTGTTGCCCTGCTGAGAAAAAGCGGGGACTGAAAGAAAAATGGTAATTAACGTCATGCAAATTTTATGAATATTGCATGGAAAAATGTTTTTGTAAATAAATAATCGTAACTTTGTCATGATTCTAATTTTATTTAGTTTTAGCGTCCCTGAATGCCAATTTGCGGTCGGTCTGAGGGGGCGCTTTCTTTGTTTATAAAATACATGAATATTTCATCTATAGAATATTAATTGTATTTCAGGGACAAAGTTAAAGGGTTTTATTTTTACTTACAATACCTTAAATGGGGTATTTTTCTATAGACTTTCCAAGT
>JAITNQ010000242.1 GCA_031290435.1 Candidatus Symbiothrix sp.
TTCGTTCATCCGCCCGAAACCATCCGTACAGGCGTTTACTGGTACTGGATCAGTGACAACATTTCCAAAGAGGGCGTTATAAAAGATCTTCAGGCTATGAAAACGGCCGGCATCAACAGCGCTTTTATCGGGAATATCGGTTTATCGCCCGGTGAAGCTCATACCGGAAAAGTGAAACTTTTCACGGACGAATGGTGGGATGCCATTCATACGGCGCTCAAAACGGCAACCGATTTGGATATTGAAATCGGCATTTTCAACTGTCCGGGATGGAGTCAGTCCGGCGGACCATGGGTGAAACCCGAACAATCGATGCGTTATCTGGCTTCGTCCGAAGTCAGGGTGAAGGGGCCGCAAAAATTCTCTCAAAAATTAAAACAGCCGACAGCGCATTTTCAAGATGTGAAAGTCGTCGCATGGCCGGTGGATGCAAAACAGGAAGAAAATCTATTGGAAAATGCGCAAATTCGCATTTCTCCTGTTGCAGGAAAAGTCAATATAACGGACGGTTTGTCCGAATTGCCCATTGCACAGCCTGAAACAATCCTCGACATAAACTTGCCGGAACCCGCAACAGCTCGGAGTTTGGTCGTTTATCCGGCACACCGCCCTCTTTCCACCGAATGTGAATTGCAAGCGAAAGAAGGAAACGATTATCGCACGATACGGACATTTTCCATCAACCGGACAAATTCCACATTAAAGGTAGGATTTGAGCCTTATGCACCTGTTGCCGTAAGTTTTGCCGGAACGGAAGCCAAAGAATTTCGGATTGTTTTCCGAAAAGCCGGAAACAACCAAGCTGTTGCAAAGATTGTATTGTCGTCTGCACCGGTTGTGGAACGTTATGCCGAAAAAACCTTGGCCAAAATGTTTCAAACGCCGCTTCCCTATTGGCACGAATATATGTGGGACAAACAACCGGAGGTCAACGATCCGGCCCTTATGACTTCGCCGGATAAAGTTCGTGATATTTCGGAACATCTGGCTGCCGACGGCACATTGACTTGGGACGTCCCCGAAGGCGAATGGGTGATTATGCGTACCGGATTAGCGCCCACAGGCGTTACCAATTCTCCGGCATCGCCGGAAGGAATAGGTATGGAAGTGGATAAAATGAGTAAAGAACATGTTGCTTTCCATTTTGATGCTTTTCTCGGAGAAATTATCAGGCGAATACCGGCAAATGACCGCAGAACATGGAAAGTGGTTGTGCAAGACAGTTATGAAACCGGCGGACAAAATTTCACAGACGGCATGATCGATGAGTTTCGTGCACGCTACGGATACGACCCTGTGCCTTTCCTGCCCGTTTACAAAGGACACACGGTGGGAAATCCCGACCTGTCCGACCGCTTCTTGTGGGATATTCGGCGTTTGACAGCCGACAAAATTTCTTACGATTATGTAGGTGGATTGCGCGAAATAAGCCATAAACACGGATTGAAAACATGGCTTGAAAACTATGGTCACTGGGGATTTCCCGGAGAATTTCTGCAATACGGAGGACAGTCGGACGAGGTTGCCGGTGAATTTTGGACATCCGGCTCGCTGGGCGATATCGAATGTCGTGCAGCTTCGTCGAGCGCTCATATTTACGGAAAAACTCAGGTATGGGCGGAAGCATTCACCAGCGCAGACCCTGCATACGGCGCTTACCCGGCAAACATGAAACGCCGTGGCGACTGGTCGTTTACCGAAGGTATCAACAATACCCTCCTCACTTTATTCATTCATCAACCTTACGACAATCTCCCTCCCGGAGTAAACACTTGGTTTGGAACAGAATTTAACCGCCTAAATACTTGGTTTTCGCAGGTAGATTTGTTCACGACTTATATCAAACGATGTAACTACATGTTGCAGCAGGGTCTCAACGTAGCCGACGTCGCTTATTTTATAGGCGAAGACGTTCCCAAAATGACAGGAATATGCGATCCGAAGTTGCCCAAAGGCCATTCGTTTGATTACATCAATGCCGAAGTAATTCTGCGCGACCTCAAAGTGAAAAATGGCCGGTTGATATTGCCTCACGGAACGTCTTACCGCGTACTTGTTCTTCCCAAACAGGAAACCATGCGTCCCGAAGTGTTGCGGAAAATCGAACAATTGGTAGCCGAAGGCGCTGTCGTTGTTGGCCCGCCGCCAAGCCGTTCGCCCAGTATGGAGAATTATCCCGAAGCGGATAAAATAGTGAAAGAACTCGCATCAGGACTTTGGGGTAACGATCCTTCGGTAAAACAACATACGTTCGGAAAAGGCATCGTATTTACGAATGTCGAATTAGATGAAGTTTTCAATAAATTGAAGATTGTTCCCGATTGTCTTTTCGGAAAAGAGGATCCGGCGCTTTACCTGCATCGCACCTGCAACGGAGAGGAGATTTATTTTGTTTCCAACCAGAAAGACCGGACTATCCGAATTAATCCGCAATTCAGGGTACAGGGCTTGCAACCCGAACTTTGGGATGCCGTATCCGGATCCATCCGCATCCTTCCTACATTCGAACAAAAAGACGAAGTAACCACAGTGCCCTTGCAATTGGAAGCTTTCGAAAGCGCATTCATCGTATTCCGCAAATCGGGGAAATCGAACGCCGCTGCAAATCCGGAAGCCAATTATTTCCAAGCGGAAAAAATAACTGAAATATCCGGACAATGGGAAGTGATATTCGAAACGGATAAATTCAAACGCGGTCCGGAAAAACCCGTCATCTTTCCGGAATTAAAAGATTGGACGCTACACGATGACGAACATATCCGGTACTATTCAGGCACTGCCATATACAAAAATACATTCGCCATAAAAGATAAAAACGACAAGGAAAAATGGTATCTCGATCTGGGAAAAGTCTGTGTAATGGCCAAAGTTAAAATCAACGGACAATATGCCGGAGGCGTTTGGACGCCACCTTATAGGTTAGACATCACACCGTTTTTACAATCGGGAGATAATACCCTTGAAATAGAAGTTGTCAACACATGGGTGAACCGGCTGATAGGAGATCAGTATCTTCCTGCCGAAGAACGTCCGACAGGGGCGCATATCAATCCGTGGAAAGTCGATTCGAAGTTACATCCTTCGGGTCTGATTGGTCCTGTTTGTTTGGTTTTTAATAATAATAAAAAATAGTTATGTATAAGATTAGTGTGTTGTTTTTCTTGTTTATCAGCGGTTTGTTGCTACAAGCCCAGAACCCGATTTCGCCTCCGGGCGTGTATATTGCCGATCCTTCCGCGAGGGTATGGCCGGATGGCAAAATGTACATATATGGTTCCGCAGACGAAGTTCCCGGAACTTATTGTTCTAAACATTATCATGTTCTTGCTTCATCGGACTTGCTCGACTGGCAGCTTTACGAGAATTCTTTCAATACCACAAGTGAAGGCGATCATTTAAGCTATTCCAACAAAACGCTGTATGCTCCGGATTGCATGTATCGCAACGGATTTTATTATTTGTATTATTGTTTGGATGGAGGAGGCGATGATGAAGGAGTGGCAACCAGTAAATCGCCTGTCGGGCCATTTAAAAACGGACAAGCCATCAAAGGCGCTAAAGGAATAGACCCGACAGTATTTGTGGATGACGACGGACAAGCGTATTATTATTGGGGACAGTTTTCAGCCAAAGGCGCTAAACTGAATTCCGACATGCTTACCATTGACCAATCCGGTATTGTGAATGGTCTTGTTACCGAAAAAGAACATTTTTTTCATGAAGGCGGATATGTGATAAAACGCAAAGGTATTTATTATTTTGTATATGCTCATATCGGGCGTCAGGATCGGGCTACTTGTATCGGTTATGCTACAAGCCGTTCTCCCTTGGGGCCATTCAAATATGGCGGCGTAATTATCGACAATGCGGGATCTGACCCGGAAGCATGGAACAATCATGGTTCCTTGGTCGAATTCAAAGGACAATGGTATGTGTTGTATCATCGTCCTACCCATGCCGGCGTTTCGATGCGAAAGGCTTGTATTGAACCCATCACTTTTCTTCCCGACGGAAGTATTCCGGAAGTGCAGATGACTTCACAAGGTGCAGGAAAACCATTGGACGCCTTCAGTCCGACAGGAGCGGAAAGGGCTTGTTTGTTGTGGGGCAATGTGCGTATCAGACTGATAGAAGGACAAACGGATAATGAAGAATTGGCCTGTATCAGGAACGGTGACCGTGCGGCATGGAAATACATTGATTACGGAGCCAATGCAAGCCGTTTCAAAGTGCGGGTGCGTTCACAAGCCGGCGGAAAGATTGACATAGCCGGAGATAAGCCGTGGTCGCCATCTTTCGGCACAGTAAACGTGCCGGCTAACAGCGAATGGACGACATTAACCTGCGATGTACGTAATCTGAAAGGAGTACATACACTTTGGCTTCGTTTTTATGGAGGAGAAGGAAATCTGTTTGATATTGACTGGTTTGTTTTTGAGTAAAACTTTTAGGCGATTTCATTTCATTGGGGTGGATTGAACTTATTCATCTTTAAAAAATTTACCGGGAAACATCATGTCCAAGAAAGTACGCCAAAACGATCTGTATGGCATAGGATGAAAAGGAATTCTCGAATCAAATTCCGTTAATTCATAATAACTACTTTTTGTCCTATACATGTTTTCATAAAAATAAATTCGTCCATCTTCGATTTTTTCTAAATCTATTATTGTTCGTTCCTCTTTTAATATTTTAACTTCCAATGTTTCACAATTTATTCTCGCTAATCTAAATCTTAAGAATATATAAATGGGGACAAATATAAAAGGTTCATTTTCGAGAAAAGGACCTCCAAAAATATAATCGGGAACAGGCTTGTCATTAATGACAAGACTACCTACTAACGGCCCCCCTTGACAAATTTCAACTGAATCGTCGTACACAATATTATATGCCCCCATTCCGGTCTTCTCCGGATAATCCCATGGTGTATCCCATTTATTCATCTCAGAATTATTTTAACCATGAAACAAACGATCTAAAAAAGCACGCCAAGAAGACTTGTACGGCTTTGGAATATAAGGATCAATAGAATCAAAATCTTCCAGTTCATAATAACAATGTTCTGTTTTAGCTAAATTCTTATAAAAATAAATTCTCCCATCTTCTATCTTATCCAAGAATATTACATATTGTTGCTCGTTTAATATTTTAATTTCTAATGTTTCACAATTTATCCGCGCTAACTGAAATCTTC
>JAITNQ010000003.1 GCA_031290435.1 Candidatus Symbiothrix sp.
ACTCAACTGTATCCGTCCTCTTTCCAAATCCACGTTCATGATTTTCACCATAACATGTTGATGGATAGAAACTATTTTTGTCGGATCGGACACGTATGAGTGGGCCATATTCGACACATGTACCAATCCTTTTTCCTTGATGCCTATATCGACAAAACAACCGAAATTGGTGATATTGCTCACGATGCCGGGCAGCGTTTGTCCTTCCTGCAAGTCATGGATGGTTCTTACATTCTGGTCAAATGCAAACACTTTGATGCTCTGGCGCGGATCGCGTCCGGGCTTATCCAATTCCTGTAGGATATCCAGCAGGGTAGGCATACCGGTCTTTTCGGAGAGGTAGGCTTCCGGGCGTATTTTACTTTTCACTTCCTTGTCTTTGATCAGGTCGCTGACTTTACAATTCAAGTCTTTGGCCATCGTTTCTACGATATGATAGCTTTCCGGATGTACGGCTGAGTTGTCCAAGGGGTTTTCCGCTCCGGGAATCCGAAGAAATCCGGCCGCCTGTTCGAAAGCTTTGTCTCCCAGACGGGGTACTTTCATCAGCTCCCTTCGCGACTTGAACGGCCCGTTCTGACTGCGGTAGTCCACAATTTTTTGCGCCAAAGCCGGGCCTAAACCGGAGATGTATGTCAGCAAGTGTTTGCTGGCGGTATTCAGATTTACCCCCACCTGATTGACACAGTTTTCAACCGTCTGATCCAAGGATTTTTTCAGTTCCGTCTGATTTACATCGTGCTGGTATTGTCCGACGCCAATTGATTTAGGGTCGATTTTTACCAATTCAGCCAAAGGATCCATCAGTCGCCGTCCTATGCTTATGGCGCCGCGAACCGTCACATCGTATTCCGGAAATTCTTCTCTTGCCGTTTTGGATGCCGAATAGACCGAAGCGCCGTCTTCGCTGACTACAAATACGGTAATGTCTTTTTCGAACGGGATATTGGAAATAATCTGTTCGGTTTCCCGGCTGGCGGTTCCGTTTCCGATGGCAATGGCGTCGATGGCGTAAGTGTTTGCCAAGGCGATGATTTTTGATCTTGCACTATGTCGTTCGTTTTGTGGCGGATGCGGATAAATGGTTTCGTTGTGCAGCAAGGTTCCCTGCGCATCCAAGCAAACCAATTTGCAACCGGTGCGGAATCCGGGGTCTATTCCCATCACCCGTTTTTGACCCAATGGAGGGGCCAAAAGCAGTTGACGCAAGTTCTCGGCGAATACCTTGATGGCTTCCACATCGGCCTTTTCCTTGGACAAAGCGGAGAATTCCGTCTCAATAGAAGGTTTCAACAATCGTTTGTACCCGTCTTTGACGGCGGTTTCGACTTGTTCCGAAGAGGCGGTTTTCCCTTTGACGAAGCGGCGGTACAAAGCCTCCAGCGCATGTTCATCGTCAGGCGAAATCGTCAACCGGAGTATGCTCTCCGTTTCGCCGCGCCGCATAGCCAAAAGCCGGTGTGAAGAACATTTTGAAAGCGGTTCGCTGAATTCGAAATAATCCCTGAATTTTGCGCCTTCTTTTTCTTTCTCTTTGATCACTTTGGAAGAAATTACCGCTTCGCGCCTGAAAATATTTCGGATGGAGTTGCGGGCCGGTTCGCTTTCGTTCACCCATTCGGCAATGATGTCGCGGGCGCCTTGCAAAGCTTCTTCCGCATTTTTTACTTCCCCATTGAGAAAACGCTCAGCCTTGGCGATTACGTCCTGTTCGTTTTGCGCCATCAATATTTTGGCCAAAGGTTCGAGTCCTTTTTTGCGGGCGATTTCGGCTTTGGTTTGTTTCTTGGGCTTGTACGGCAAGTAAATATCTTCTATTTCCGTGGCATTCCATGAATTTTCGATTCTTGTCTGCAATTCGGGCGTCAGTTTACCTTGCTCTTCTATCGAATGGAGAATAGTCGCTTTGCGTTTCTCCAACTCCTTCAATTTCTCGTATTGTTGTTTGATATCTCCGATTTGGACTTCATTCAATCCACCGGTCGCTTCTTTCCGGTAACGGCTGATAAAGGGAATAGTAGCCCCTTCTTCCAACAACTCGATTGTTCTGGAAATTTGCTTTTCGGAAATAGCGAGTGATTGGGAAATAAGTTTGGAGAAAATGTCTTCTATCATCGTAATATTTTCTTATTTTTCGAAATTGCCTGTTACAAAATAAGCGGGAATTGAAGCCTTACTTTCGTTGTGATACCTGTCATAACTTGTTACCACATAGTAATACCCTGTTTCTTTCGAGTTGTCGATAGGAATTTCATAATGATTTTCCATGATCCGCATAGCGACTAAATTTCCGGAATTTTCGACGTCAACAGGGATCGTTTCGGAGCGATAAATATTGTAATAAATCGCCTGATTTTCTGTCGGCAACACTTTGTCCCAGTTCAACTGTAAGTATTTGTTTGATTTTTCCGCATGAATTAACAGCGGAGAAGAAGGGACTTTGTTGCTCAACCAAGTCAAAGCAGGCCATAAAGCCGGATTCGTATAAAATTTCGTGTTCATCTTGTCCAAAATTCCTTTCTGATTTTCCATCAGCGATTGCACCCTGAAAAATGCATTACCGGCAGTATGGTTATTGCGTGAATACTGAATCTGTTCCAACAGTACTTCCACATCCCAAGCGGCTTCTTTTTCATTCATCCGGAAAAGGCCTAAACCGGGTACAATATAACGTCCTGTGCTTTTTGCCATCCAGTCTTGTACAAACGGGAAGAATAAATTGTCGGAATAATACATCATCGGCACAATAAAATCGTGTTTTCCTTTGCTTAACCAATCAATCGGGTCTTGGTAAACCGAATAGTAGGCTGTCCAATGCTTTTGGACGTTTCCCGGTATGTTTTTATACATTCCTACAACAGAGCTGCTTACCTGAACCCAAGGCTTTAAAGATTTTATCGCATCGTAAGCCGTATAGACAAAGTGGTTTATATTTTCTCTTCGCCAATCGGCTTTGTCTTTTCCTCTTCCATAGCGGCTATAAGTGTCCTGGTCCGGGAAATTGGCGTTATCCGGATAACGGATGTAATCGAAATGAATTCCGTCAATATCGTAAGACGAGACAATTTCCCGGATAATATTTGTCAGATAAGACGTTGTTCCCGGATATCCGGGGTCTAAATACAATTCTTTTTTGAGCGTTTTTATGCCTTTTTTATGCTGTTTCATGACGTCGGAAAGGCCGGATGCTTTGTCGTTTTTTTTCCGTCCCAAGGGATAAGTTACCAACCATGCATGACATTCCATTCCCCGTTTATGACAGGCTTCCACTACATAAGCCAAAGGATCATAATCAACTTTAGCATAAGGACTCTTGATGTATTTGCTGCGTGATTCTATTGTAGACGGGTAAATAACATTTCCTGCTAACCGTGTCTGAATAAAAACCGTATTGATATGGGACTTCCGCAACCGGTCGAGAATTTGGTCCAATTCATATTGCTGTCGAACGATGTCTTGGGCATCCTGAAACGGTTTGTCAGGCCAATCCAAACCATAATTAACGGTCAACCAGACGGCTCTCATCTCCTGCTTCGGATACGCTCGGATGCAGGTGCAGATACAGGTAAGAAAAAGAAGTAAATAAGTTCGTTTCATAGGAAAAACCCCTCCCCCTCAACCCCTCCCCACAAAGGGAAGGGAGGGTGAGGTCATGCTTTTGGGTGTCTGTTAAACGCCGCTAAATGCACTGAAACCGCCATCAATCGGAAGGATTGCGCCCGTAATGAAACTTGCAGCATCTGAACACAAAAACTGAACAGCGCCGTTTAATTCTGTAATATCGCCAAATCTTCCCATAGGTGTTTTGGCCAATACCTTTTTACTCCTGTCGGTCAGCGAACCGTCGGGATTGATTAAAACAGCTCTGTTTTGGTCTCCGATGAAAAATCCCGGCGCAATGGCATTTACACGAATGCCTTCACCGAATTTCTGCGCCATTTCCATTGCCAACCATTTGGTGAAAATATTAATTCCCGTTTTGGCCACCGAATAGCCGGGAACACGTGTCAAAGCTGAATAGGTAGCCATCGACGAAATATTGATAATGCTGCCTTTCTTCTGTTTAGCCATTTCTTTTCCAAATGCCAGACAGGGATAAACCGTACCGTTTTGGTTCAGGCTGATTACTTTTTCCCAGTCTTCGATTTTCATATCAAAAATAGTCTGATCGGGTGAAAGTGTAGCTCCCTGTACATTTCCGCCGGCGCAATTGATCAAAATGTCAATACTTTTCCATTTTTCAATAATCTTCTTTGCCGTTTCTTCTAAACTTTCCATACTCAGTACATTGCAAAGAAAACCAATCGCTTCTCCACCCAAAGCCTTTATGCTACTGATTTGGGTGTTAATATTTTCCTGCCGGATATCCAATACGACTATTCTGGCGCCTTCCTGTGCCAGACTTTTGGAAATACTACCGCCTAAAACGCCTCCAGCTCCGGTTACTACCGCAACTTTATCCTTAATACAAAATGAGTTGTCCATAAAATATATATTTATATTAATAATTCAAATTTATTGAGGCAAAGGTATCAATTTTTTTTGATTACGCAGCAAAAATTGCGTATCTTTATTTTTTAGTTTTTTCATTTGTTTTTCGTGAAAATTGTTTTACCTTTGTCATATTATTAAAACAACATTTAACCAAACAATTAAGTTATGAATGAAATAATTGAATCGACCTATATCAATCCGTTAACGGATTTTGGGTTCAAGTTACTTTTTTCGGAAGAAAAAAACAAAGCGTTTCTGATAGATTTCTTGAACGAAATCATTGAAGAAGAA
>JAITNQ010000053.1 GCA_031290435.1 Candidatus Symbiothrix sp.
CAAAATGTAGTAAATGCAATCAGCAACAGAAAACGCCAATCCCACCAACCGTAAAAAACATAAGAGGCGACTACTATAAATAGATTTTGTATCTTCAAATTACGATTGAATACAAACCAGTAGAGGAAAATTACTATGGGTAAAAAAATGGCAAATGTGATGGAGTTAAATAACATATCTTATAATTTTTCTCTACGGGCTATTGTCCATTCGTACCTATATATCAAAAATATAAGTATCCGTTCAGCGAAGTTATCGTATCGAATAAACAAGTTCACTTTTTACTTTTATGTCCTCAAAGGCTTTGTGCGCCACCGCCACCACCGCTGCCTCGAACTTCCCTTCCGGCATTTCCGTCAAAACAGCCAATCCATATTCATGTTTCACTTCTTCCGGATTTGCCCACGGATCGTAAACCGTCACATTCGTTTCATATTCTTTCAAGGCCTTGATAACATCCACTACCTTGCTGTTTCTAATATCCGGACAATTTTCTTTGAAAGTAATCCCCAGCACCAATACATTAGCGCCATTTACCTGTATTCCCTGTTTGATCATCTTTTTCACCACCTGGCTTGCCACATATTCACCCATCGTATCGTTCATCCGGCGGCCGGCCAGGATGATTTCGGGATGATAACCATATTCCTGCGCTTTCTGCGCCAAATAGTAGGGGTCAACACCTATGCAATGGCCGCCAACCAATCCGGGTTTAAAAGGAAGAAAATTCCATTTCGTTCCGGCGGCTTCCAGTACCGCATTGGTATCAATTTCCATCTTGTCGAAAATCTTTTTCAGTTCATTGACAAAAGCGATATTGATGTCACGTTGGGAGTTTTCAATCACTTTTGCGGCTTCCGCTACGCGAATAGTCGGCGCTAAATGCGTTCCTGCAGTGATAACAGAGGCGTATAAGTCATTGACTAATTTACCGGTTTCAGGGTTTGAACCGGAAGTCACTTTCTTTATTTTTTCAACCGTATGTTCTTTATCTCCCGGGTTGATTCGTTCGGGCGAATAACCGGCAAAAAAATCGACATTGAAAGTTAATCCGGATGTTCTTTCTATCACCGGAATACAATCCTCTTCGGTCGCACCCGGATAAACGGTTGATTCATAAATCACAATATCTCCCTTTTTAATTACTTTACCCACGGTTTCACTGGCTTTGTACAGCGGAGTCAAATCAGGACGATTGTTTTTATCGACCGGCGTGGGAACAGTTACAATATAGTAATTGCAATTTTTTATGTCATTCAAATCGGAAGAACAAAACAGTCCCGTAGATTCTCCCCTCTCCATTTTGGAGAGGGGCAGGGGGTGAGGAAATAAGGATTTCGAGTCATCCTGAACTTGATTCAGTACCTCCCAATGACAAGCGCAAAGAACCGATTGCAGAATGGCTTCTTCCACTTCCAATGTATGGTCTATTCCGGACATCAATTCTTCTATCCGTTTTTTATTAATATCAAACCCCACGACAGGATATTTAGTAGCAAACAGCCTCGCCAAAGGCAGTCCCACATACCCCAATCCAATAACCGCTATTCGTATCATAATTATTAATATCTATTAGGGGATTGCGGGTCAAGCCCGCAATGACAAAGCGTTTCATAGTACCAGCCGACCGCTTCTTTCAATCCCTGCTTCATGCTGTATTGCGGACAGTAATGCAGTAATTTTTGCGCTTTTTCAATGGAAGCTAAAGAATGCGGAATATCGCCGATTCTATTAGGCCCATGCAGGATATCAACCTCGGAGATTTTCGGATCGTATTCGCTTAAATATTCCTTGAGGTATTCGACCAACTGATTCAAAGTGGTACGTTCGCCAAAGGCGGTATTGTATACCTGATTAACGGCTTCCGGATTCTGTGTTTCAAGCGCAAGTAAATTTAGCTGAACCACATTCTTTATATAGGTGAAATCGCGTGAATATTCGCCGTCGCCGTTGATGACCGGCGATTCGTGCCGTATCAGTTTTTTTACAAACAAAGGAATAACCGCCGCATATGCGCCATCTGGGTCTTGCCGTTGACCGAATACATTGAAATAGCGCAAGCCTATACATTCCATGTTGTATGTTTTCGCAAAAACATCGGCATACAATTCGTTCACATACTTTGTGACGGCATAAGGAGAAAGCGGTTTACCAATATTGTCTTCTATTTTCGGCAAAGCGGCCGAATCGCCGTAAGTGGAAGAACTGGCTGCATAAACAAAACGTTTTACTTTGGCGTCCCTTGCTGCTACCAGCATATTCAAAAAACCCGAAATATTGACTTCGTTGCTCGTGACGGGGTCGTTAATAGAACGGGGAACAGAGCCCAAAGCCGCTTCGTGTAACACATAATCGACGCCATCTACCGCTTTTCTGCAATCGTTTAAGTTACGGATATCTCCCACAATCAATTTGAAATGCTTATTGTCGAACAATCGGCGTATATTGTCAACCTTTCCGGTAGAAAAGTTATCTAAACATACCACAGAGTGGTTCAAATCCAATAAGGCTTCGCAGAGATTAGAACCTATAAATCCCGCACCGCCGGTGACCACTATTTTTTTATTGCTCATTTTTTACGACGCTTAAAGTTTACGGCGCATACGACGAAAAGATGATAAAAATTTTGATAGGATGGCATTTTTTATGTGTTCATTTTGATATTTACACCACCCCAGGGTAAGAGATAATCCGCGTTTGTAATCTGTACGAAAAAGTCCCACACAATATAATATTCCAAATATATCCATATAATATCTCTCCTTTCTACCTATTTTTTTTAAATAGAGAGAAGCTTCAGAAGCCACTTTTATCCGCATGTGTGCTTCTTTGGCTGTTAAATTTCCGGTTAAGGAATCCGACCGGTACGTAATACAATATATTTCATCATCTGATATAATTTTTTTGGACGTACTGACCGTTGTTTGGGTTGAAAAAAGAACATCATTTGAATAGGGAACTTCCTGAAAAACAAAATTATTTTGTTTAACCAAGTCGTGTTTTATAAATTTCCCCCATGGAGGTACAATCAGAATAGCCAAATTCCAGTTATTTGTTTGTTGTATCTTGCATAATAAATTATTCCAACTCTTATGGCGGTGCTGTTGTTCGAGTGTTTTTGAATCTACACTGGTGGATCTAAAGTAAATGATGTCGTTTTCATTATTCGCATATAAATCCAAAGAATCATTAAAGCAAGGCATGAAAAAATCATCTGCATCGGCAAAAATCAACCATTTCCCTTTAGCGTGTTTTAATCCGACATTTCGGGCATAACCCGCTCCTTTCCCTTCCTTTGGGAAATAGAATTCCGTATTTCCCTTGTTTAATTTGGAAAAAGATTCGAAATTTACTTTGTCCGGATCGCTGTTATCATCTACAATGATGATTTGAATATCGTCTCTATCTGGAATAGAATCTAAGCAACGTTGTAATAAATCCGGAATATTTTTATGAGGAATAATGATGGAAAAAATGAAATTTTTATTCATAAAGTCTGTATTGTTATATAGATAGTAATTTGTATTTATGCTAATTCATGACTAAACGAAATAAATTACTTAAAAATAAATTCATTTTTTTAGCATATAAAATATTGTGCGTATCATTTTTAATGAACCAAAAGTATGAACAGATTTCATCATATTTTGCATCTTTGCATACTCTGTGGAATTGTCGATTGACAACATTATGAAATATAAAATCAAAACCAATTTTGCGTAGAGCGGTTTTTCTGCTATACTTAAACAAGCATATCTTGTATAAAACTGATGCTTCAGTTTATCATTCTTATCCAATGATGACCATACCCCACCATTATGCT
>JAITNQ010000032.1 GCA_031290435.1 Candidatus Symbiothrix sp.
ATCGACAAATGTCCCATCATCCGGCTAAGCGATTCAATCGGAATGCCTTGCGAAAGACAGATTGAAGTGGCGAACGAATGCCTTGACATGTGGAACGTGAGACATTTATCTATTCCGGCTGCCTTGGCAAGCGTCTTCAGATGTCCGTTTACGCTCGTGGAACTTGTTATTTTGAAAACCTTCCCATCCGTCCCTGCAAATTTCGTATCCCCGTATTTATCTAAAATGATTTTCGGGACAGGCAATAACGGAATATAAGAGGCTGTTTTCGTCTTTTGCCTGTTCAGTACAATCCACAGGCTGCCGTCTTCCTGAATTTTTATGTTCTCATGTTTCAGGTTTTTCAAATCAGAATAACTGATGCCGGTGAACATTGAAAAAACAAACATGTCCCGTATGAAACGTTGAACGGGGCTTTTCAACTCCGCTTTCATCAGACGGTCTATCTCGTCATGGGAAAGCCACCGGGGATTTTGCAGTATCTTTTCAGGTGCATACTCAAGGAACGGGTCATTATGTATCAGTCCCCTGTTGAAAGCCCGCATTACAGCAGTGCGTAGCGGCTTCACCGTTGATTTTGCCGTCCGCGGAGCCAGCCGCAAGCCTATTTTCAGGAAACAGGCATATTCCTCTATCATCGCTATATTAACCTTGCCGAACGGAATATCATCCACACCGTACCTTTGCTTCAAAAACGCTTTGAAACACCTGTATGCGGCAGGATAAATACCATAGCTGCTTGCTACTATGCGGATTCCAACACTTTTCCTTTTTTCTTCAACCAGTTCCGAAAATTCCTGCATGACGGTATTTTGATTTAATCCGATGCCCTGCAAGGCATTTTTGAGCAATTCGGCGGTGATATAGCCCTGATTTTCCACCATGCTTTTATAATGGCTGTTAAGTCCGGTCTTGAATTTTTCTATTTGCCGGTTGGCAAGTGCTGCTTCCTGTGACTTGCCTTTCGCCATACCCGCTTTTGCATCCCAGTTTTCCGGCTCCATGTCTATTCCGGTACTGAAAGCTGTGCTTTTACCGTCCACGCTGATGCGTCCCATTACCGGGCATTTGCCTGACTTCTTCATTTTACTTGTATTCAGGTAAAACAAAATATTGAAAGTGCTTCTGTTTGTTTGCATGACTGTATATTTTTGACGGTTAGACGTATGGATATTTTTCTGCAATCCGCTCGGACAACCGTTTCATGTCGTTGCCTATTTTTGTATTGTCCACATGGGCATAACGTTGCGTAGTCCGTATATCCCTGTGTCCGAGCATCCGGCTGACGGTTTCAATTGGAACTCCCTGTGAAAGACAGATTTGGGAAGCAAAAGTATGCCGCGCACAATGGAATGTTAACGGTTTGTCAATCCCACAATTCAGGGCGATTATTTTCAAGACTTGGTTAACGCGGTTCAGTCCGCGAATACGGAATACGACATTGTCTTTTGCCAATCCCCTGTATTTCTCGATTATTTTCAACGGTATATCTAAAAGTTTAACGTTAAACCGGACTTTTGTTTTTTGGCGGAAGGCTGAAATCCACAGGCTGCCGTCTTCTTCCGTAACAATCTCTTTCCATGTGAGATTCTTTAAGTCTATATAGGAAATTCCCGTAAATGAAGCGAATACAAACATGTCGCGTACAAAATTCAGGCTTGTTGATTCCAGCGGCGCGGACATGAGCCGTTCAAATTCATCCCGCGTCAACGAACGGGTTTGCTGTTCAATCTTTTCAGCTTTGAAGCCGGCAAACGGAAAGCGTGAAAGCAAGTTAGGGCGCAGTGCTATCCGCACAACCTGCTGGAGCGGGACAATGTTTCCGCAAACGCTACCCGGTTTCATCCTGCGTTCCACCCGCAAATAAAAATCAAATGCTTCTATAAAAGGCAAGTCCAACCGGTTGAGGGGCATGTCCCGAACCTTATACTTTTCTAATATAAATCGTTTTAAGTTATGATGTGCCGTTTCGTATCCCCGGTAAGTCCCGATGGAACGGTCTATGCCGATTCTTGAATGAAATTCGCTCAGCATGTCCTCAAACAAACCGAGTACGGTTTTCTGCGCAATTGCGATTCCCTGAAAGGCGTTTTTGACTTCCTGCGCCGTAACATTTCCGGTGCGTTCCAGTATTTCCCTGTAATGATGGTGGATGCAGAGATTCATTTTGTTAATCTCGCGGTTAAGTTCCGTTGCTCTATGGCTTTTGCCGGTTGCCCGCCCTGATTTGACATGCCAAAGGCGTTCCGGGACTTTCAGCTTCGTACCGAATTGTGCAAGGGTTTTGCCGATAATGATTTTCCCGACAACCGGATAAAGGGCGTCGGCATTACCGTTTTTCTCATTTTTCTTTTCCCGTTTCAGGTAAAATAATACTTTCAAATTTTCGTCCATAAACTCACAATTTTAATGATTACAAAATTACTTTCAATGTGAGTTATCGGAACAATGTAAACCACAGACAAATAGCGAACTAATCAGCCAACTAACGACACTGTTCTGCCGGATTTTGCATCGCCTAAAATGGGTAACGGTTTGGAAACGGAACACCTGCCGTAAACCGTTCAAAAGTGCATTTCAGTTACCCGCCAACTAAAGACAACCAAAGACAGATATTGCTGATTTCTATTTAGTTACGCCTCTTTTCTTTTCACTGCTTTTTCTGTTTTTGGTATGCGAAGCACATTCAAGGTACTCTTCTTCCTTAAAAGAGACAAGCAGAAAGCAAACGGAAGCATCCCGCTCTTTTGCAGGATTACTGTTGACGGGAAAGAAGCCCGTTTTGGCATGAAAAAGGACATTCATCCTAAATTTTGGGACATGAAAGCTGCAAAAGCAGCCGGACGTACCACTGAAGCGGTTGTAATCAACACGCTTATTGACAATACGAAATCGGCGATATACAAAGTATATCGGGAATTGCAAGAGTGGGAAAATAACGTTACAGCCGAAAAAGTCAAAAACGTTTTCCTCGGTATCGAAATCAAACACCAAACCTTATTACAAGTGTTTGATGAACAGAACAAAGAGAAACAATTGCTCGTAGGTAAGACGATTTCTGAATCCACGTATGACAAATACCGGATTACCCACGACCACATGGCTGAATTTCTCAAAAAGGAATACAACCTGTCGGATATTTCCCTGAAGGATATTAATCATAAGTTTATCTGTGATTTTGAACTCTTTAT
>JAITNQ010000020.1 GCA_031290435.1 Candidatus Symbiothrix sp.
GCGCCTTTGGTCTGACCGACCGACTGAATAATAGCCCCCGTAGCAGGCATACTCATAATGCCGTTTTTGTAATTCTTGTTTTTCAGTACACTTTCCTTGAAAAATTCATAAGTGCCGGACGAAGTTTCCCTGGCATAAGGAATAATTTTCATATCTTCGCCGCCTACCTCTTTCCAGTTGGTGATTTTCCCGGTAAAAATTCCGCCCAATTGTTCGCGAGTGAGCCGCTCCACTTTATTCGCCGGATGTACTACCACAGCCAATGCATCATAAGCCGCAATCACTTCCTTGACCGTTTTACCGCTTTCCCGTAGTTTTTGTTTTTCATCAAACTTGATTTTCCTTGAAGACTGCGCCAGATCAGTCGTTCCCTCCAACAAGGCGGATATACCCACACCGCTTCCCCCTCCGGTCACGGTCACCGTTTGTGTCGGATGCGCTTTCATAAAACCCTCGGCTCCCTTTTGCGACAAAGGCAACATCGTGTCGGAGCCTTTAATTTTCTGTGCCTCTACACCCCATAACACAGCCGAAAAAAAAATACTCACTAAAATAATCTTTTTCATACCTATATAAATTATGAATTATAAATTATGAATTATGAATGCTTTTTCATCACCTTTGGCATAAGCATTACATAAATATTTCACAAGACAAAAATAGAGCGCCAATATTACAACTTACCTACATTTTTGTTACAAAAATGAGAAGATTGGAGATTGCTACAATTTTTTTTGAAAATTGTGTTACCTTTTTAAAAAAATGTGTTACCTTTGTTTCGTTTTAAAAAATAGCATTACGATTATGAAAATATGTGCTACTTTACCATTGATCGTTTTCGGATTGGCAAACTGCTCACAGGCAGCTTACGCCGATTCGAAACCCACATTGAACGATACCTTACCCCTGAAAGAGGTGGTGATATCTGCAACAAAAACCGAAGTGACACGGAATCAGATTCCGTTTAATATCTCGGTTGTGGACGGAAAAATATTGGAAGAAAGTGTGGAAACAGGTGTTTTATCCATTCTTTCCGAACAGGTTCCGGGATTATATGTAACCGAGAAAGGCGTTACCGGCTTCGGCATCTCTTCGGGTTCGTCCGGAACGGTCAACATTCACGGCGTAGGCGGCGGCAACCGGGTCTTGCTGCTCTTTGACGGTCAGCCCATGTGGGCGGCGATTTTCGGACACCATATCCCGGATGCTTATGTGGCGTCGGACGCCGAGAGAGTGGAAGTGATTCGCGGGCCGGGTTCCCTGTTGTACGGCACCAATGCCATGGGAGGCGTGATAAACGTGATTACCCGGAAAGCCGGAGAAGATGGATTTCACGGACGCGGACGGTTGTTATACGGTTCATACAATACCCAAAAATACTTGGGAAGCGCCGGTTTTAAAAAGGACAAACTCAATATCTACGCATCGCTCAATCACGATCGGACGGACGGACAACGGGAAAATGCCGATTTTTATATCACCAACGGCTATATCCGCTTGGCTTATGAACTGAATCCGTATTGGAATGTATCGGGTGACGCCATTGTGGCGGATTTCAAAACCGTAAACCCCGGCGCCTTGCAAACCCCTATGTTCGACAATTGGGCAAAAGCCTTACGCACCACTTATTCCGTTTCCGCCAACAATCGCTATGGGAATACAAGCGGATCCATACAAGCATATTACAACAACGGAAAACATGAAATCAACGACGGCTACCGAAGCGATACCCAGCCCCGGACTTATTTATTCCGGTCGGACGATTACAACTTAGGCTTTGCCCTGTTTGAATCTTTCCGTTTGACCGAAGGAAACTTGTTGACGGTAGGAGCGGATGCCAAACAATGGGGCGGACACGCATGGAATGCCAACAATGACGGCTCTGTGGCAGAAATTATTGACAAAAAAGTGAATGAATTTGCCGGTTATGCGGTAGCGCAGCAGACATTTTTCGACCGGCTGACCCTGAATGCCGGTATCCGCTTGGAAAACAACGAAGGCTACGGAAATGAATGGGTGCCGCAAGGAGGAATTGCCTATCAACTCAACGAACAAGCAACCCTGAAAGCATCTGCAGCCAAGGGTTTCAGAAGCCCCAACCTCCGGGAACTGTATATGTACGCCCCAGCCAACCCCAACTTAAAACCCGAACGGCTGACCAACTACGATATTTCTTACTTGCAAACGGTTGCAAACGGCAAGTTTCATTTTGAAGCAAGCGTTTTCTTTGCAAAAGGCGACAATGCCATTACTACAAGCATGATTGACGGCAAACCCTTGAATGTGAACACAGACCGATTTATCAACAAAGGCTTTGACTGGGCATTTTCATACCGGATTTTACCGGATTTGCGCCTGAACGGAAATTATAGTTTCTTGGATTCCGATGTCAAAATCACAGCATCTCCGAAACACAAGGCTTTTGTCGGCGCCAATTGGACGAGCGGAAAATTTACTTTTGCACCTGATTTTCGGTATATCGGCGGACTCTACTTGACCGACAACGCGGAAACTACGGAAAACTACGCCTTGTTGAACTGCAAAATAGCGTACAAAGCAACGCCAAAAATCAGTCTGTTTGTCAACGGCGATAACCTGACGGATACCGACTACGAAACTTATGCCGGATTCCCAATGCCGGGTATCGTGGTATTGGGGGGTATTGATTTGAAATTCTGAAATTTCAGGGCTTCAACACCACCCCGATATTCTTTTTACCGTCAATTTTTACAATGACCGGTTTTTCGAACCGGACGTGACGGAGCAGTTTCGTTTCCTGAAATGCCGGTTGCGCATCCAAAAAAGTTTCATCAAAAACGCCTTCCCCTTCAATAAACGGATTGACGGTAAAGTATCCCACCCCGAAAGAGGTGAGGTTGTGGAAGAAATGCGTCCCCTGACTGGGTTCTATCCTGTAATTTTCCAAACCGGACTCGACAATGACACGGGCATTGGAGATATGCGTCCATTTGACGGGAATACCTAACCATGGATCGCTGGAACCCCACCGACCCGGGCCGACCAAGACAAACGTTCTGCCCTCTTCCGTCATCTGTTCGTTAATTTTTTCAATTTCTTCCGCAACCTGATGGTTATTGGCGGCGTCAAAGCCCCGTGTTTTTACATAAACCACGTCGAAAATATCATTCGCAATCCCATGTCCCAAGGCGTGAACAGACCGGAGCAGACAGTCTGCTTCATTCACCCCAGCCAAATTTTCTTCCATGATTTCTTTGTTATCCACAATCGGCCGCAACTGCAAAAGGAAAAAATTCCCAACAATACCTTTCGCTGTTTTTTCTATATTTGCCGCAAATTCAATTTCAACCGGCCTGCCCATCTCAGCTTGTCCCAATTTCAGCATGTAATCCAGAATACCGGCCAAGGGAAAAACATCATTTTGCAAAACACCTGAAAAAGTAATCAATTTCCGTCCGGAACCGGGATAATAGCCATCCATCAGCGTCTGATCCTGAGAATTGTATGTTGAGGAAATATATTGCAAGGCGCCATCGTCATCGGCGTCTTTGACCGGCAATGTCAACAGATTATACGCATCGTTCGTCGATAATTGGTCATCCTGCATAGACTGTAGATCCAAGGCGCAGAATTTGGTTTGCGTTTCTTTTAACGCAAACTCCAAACTGCTGGTTTGTAAAATATTGTGCGGGTACTTGGGCGAAAAACGGAGGGTCATATTTCCGTCTACAATGTATTTCCCAAGCCCCAACGCTACATTTGCAATCCCATCTTCCGCCTTTTCCTCCCGAATAGGATAAAAATTCAAAGACCGGGCTACCCCTGAAATAGTAGGATAAAAATGATTTCCGTAAGTTTGACCTATCACTTCCTGTAGCACAATAGCCATTTTCTCCTGATCAATCAGATTCTGGGTAGCGGTCATATACGCTTTGCTGTCCTTGAAAAAAACCGAAGCATATACACCCTTGACAGCGTTCCCTACCCGTTCCAGCATTTCGTAAGGGTCGGACACTTTGGGTATCATATAGGTGCTGTATATTCCGGCAAAAGGCTGGTAATGGGAATCTTCTAATAGACTTGAAGACCGGACGGCTATCGGGGTTTTCACGACGTCAAAAAAAGTAAACATATCTTCTATCAAACGTTTGGGAAGGCTTGCCCGAAGAAAATACCTGAGTATCTCCTCATCAGGCAGGTCTTGCAAAGCAATTTCGTACAAATCGTTGGCCTCCATAAATTCATCGAAGATATCGGCGCAAAGCACCACCGTTTTGGGAATCCTGACTACGGCATTTTTAAATTTGCTGTCCAATTCGCCGGCATGCCGTTTGATCATCTGTCCCATAAAAGCCAAGCCTCGCCCTTTTCCACCCAAAGAATCTTCGCCGATACGCGCAAAATTCGAATATTCATCGAAACGGTCCCGTTCAAAAACGGCTACTACTCCCGAATTTTTCATTTTCCGGTACTTGACAATCGCATCAAATATCGTTTGACGCGCTTCGTTCATGTCTACGTAATCCGAGACATCGACCCCTTTCAGAAATTCTGCTATCGGAAAAATCGCCCGCGAATAGAAAAAACGAGAGAAATGGTTGTGCGACAAATGATATATCAAAGAATCTTCGGGTATATAAAATATTTTCTTCTGCAAATCTTTCAGAGAGTTGATGCGCGTAAGCTCCTTTTTTGTCTTGGGATTCAGAATGATAAAATCGCCGAAACCGAAATTATTCATGATTTCTTTCCGCAAATCCTGTGGAAAAGTTTTCGAATTTTTATCAATGAAACTACAATTGAGTTCATCGGCATATATTTTATTGGAAACCTCGGAAGAATCAAAAATAATCGGGACAAAACGGTCAATATTCCGTACCATACACCCGAATTTATAACCGGCGTATCGATCTTTCTCCCCTCCCCTGTCAAAACTCATATCGCAAACAATCCCCAACAAATGGTTCCGGTATTTGTTGAATAGACTTTCGGCCTCCTCGTATGAACGCGCCAACAGGACTTTCGGACGACCTCGCATACGAAGTGTCTGTTGATGAGCATTCAGCGCTTCTTTCGAAAATTCCTTGGATTGCTGCAAAACGAATTTGTACAAATGCGGCAAAGCCGACGAATAAAAGCGAACCGAATCCTCTACCAATAAAATGGTCTGAACGCCTACCGATTCAATATCATCCTCGGCGTTCATTTTATCTTCTATCAATTTGATAATGGCCAGCAACAATTCGGAATTTCCCAACCAACTGAACACATAATCGAAGGAACTCAAATCTTCGTGAGACATTCTTTTGGTAACTTCCCGCGAAAACGGCGTAAGCACCACTATGGAAATCTCAGAATGCAATCTTTTAATACGGTTGGCGGTGTAAAAAATATCTTTGTCATCCATATTCGGCATGCAAATCACCAAATCAAAATGCATCTGAGCGATGGCAGCCAAGGCTTCTTCTTCTGTGGTGACCTGCGTGAACCGGGGCGGATAACGAAGGCTAAGAGAAGTGTATTCGTTAAATATCTGTTCGTCAATTCTACCATCGTCTTCCAGCATAAAAGTATCATATTTTGTAGCAATTAGTAAGACATTGAGTATCCGTTTATTCATTAAACTGGCAAAAGAAGTGTCTTTAAAAACCAAGCGATCTATATCAATAAAGTGTCCCATTTTTTGTTCGTTTATATTTTATTTTGTAATTTTGCAGCCACAAAAGTACAAAATAACTACTTGTTATATACTATTATTAATAAAAAATTCTACCAATATGAAAACAGAAAGTATCCTTCAGACTCTTGAGGTCAAACACCCGGGTGAAAATGAGTACTTACAGGCAGTAAAAGAAGTGCTTCTTTCTATCGAAGATGTCTACAACGAACATCCGGAATTTGAAAAAGCATCACTGATTGAACGCCTTGTCGAACCGGATCGCATCTTTACTTTTAAAGTGCCCTGGGTGGACGACAACGGAAAAGTACAATTAAATCTGGGGTATCGGGTACAGTTTAACAACGCCATTGGCCCATACAAAGGCGGTATTCGCTTTCACGCATCCGTGACCCTTTCAACCCTAAAATTTTTAGGATTTGAACAAACTTTTAAAAATGCACTGACTACATTGCCTATGGGCGGCGGTAAAGGCGGTTCCGATTTCAGCATCCGGGGTAAGTCCAATGCAGAAGTAATGCGTTTCTGCCAGGCATTTATCTTGGAATTGTGGAGACATATCGGGCCTGATACCGATGTCCCTGCTGGAGATATAGGCGTAGGCTCCCGTGAAATCGGGTATATGTACGGAATGTATAAAAAATTGGCGCTGGAAAATACCGGCACCTTTACAGGCAAGGGATTGGATTATGGCGGTTCGCTGATTCGTCCCGAAGCTACCGGATTCGGCGGTATCTATTTTGTAGTCGATATGTTGAAAGAAAAAGGTTTAAGCATCAAAGACAAAACCGTTGCCATCTCAGGATTCGGCAATGTTGCATGGGGCGCTGCACTGAAAGCAAGCGAACTCGGCGCCAAAGTCGTTACAATATCCGGACCGGACGGCTATATCTATGACCCGAACGGCATCTCCGGTGAAAAAATCGACTATATGCTGGAACTTCGGGCAAGCGGAGAAGACATTGTCGCTCCTTATGCCGAAAAATACGGCGCGGAATTTTTCCCGAACAAACGTCCCTGGCAGCAAAAAGTGGATATTGCACTGCCTTGCGCAATCCAAAACGAGCTGAACGAAGAAGATGCAAAAACACTGATCAACAATGGAATTACTTGCGTAGCCGAAATTTCCAATATGGGATGCACGGCAGAAGCGGCAGATTTATTTGTTGAGAAAGGCATCATGTTCGGACCCGGCAAAGCCGTAAACGCAGGCGGTGTAGCTACTTCCGGATTGGAAATGACCCAAAATGCCATGCACTTGCAATGGACGGAAGTTGAAGTAGACGCCAAATTACACCAGATTATGGATGCAATCCATGCGCAATGCGTTATCTACGGCAAACAAGCCAATGGCTACATCAACTATGTCAAAGGGGCTAACATTGCAGGCTTTATGAAAGTAGCAAGAGCCATGATGGCACAAGGAATTGTATAAAAATTAATGAAGATGTGTCAGAAGCGCCTTAAAACGGGCTTTTGGCACATCTTTTTTTAATAATTGATAGAAATTATACGAAAGACATAATAAAAGACATTATAAAAGACATTATGAAAGACATTGTGAAAGATGACGCCTTTTTAAAAAATTTTATAACCGCAATTCAAGACATCATCCCCCAGAGAGGAAAATTAGCAGAAACGCTTGCAACAATACTTGAAATAGAGAAAGAGGCCGTTTACCGCAGATTAAGAGGCGCTGTGCCTTTTTCATTCCATGAAATAACTAAAATATCACTCCAATTAGGTATTTCATTGGATAGCATTGTAGGGAGCACGTCTACCCTCAATAAAGTAGTCAACACGCTCAATTTCACAAACCTCAGGGCAGAGGAGTATAAAATGCTTGACAATTTTATGGCTGCACTCCGCTATATGGAAAATGATCCCGAATCCGAAATCGGAGCCGTCGGAAATATCATTCCTTCATCGCTTTGTGTCAGTTATGAAACGCTTTATAAATTGCAAATACTGCAATGGACATGTCAATTTGATGATTATCAGAAATTTCCTACTTATGACGAAATCGTCATACCGGAAAAATTAATAGCTATAAACCGTTTTTTTGTCGAAAGCGTACAAAATTCACCTAAAACTATCTATATTCTTAATAAATGCATCCTGCAACAAGTGGTGGATAATATTCGTTATTTTTATGATATAAAACTGCTTTCTGATAAAAACATAAAGTGCCTGAAAGAAGATTTGTACTTATTTCTGAATGATCTGCAAAGATACGCCGAACACGGAACATTTGATACCGGGAAAAAAATGGAAATTTACTTGGCGAATATCCACTTTGACGTAAATTATAATTACATTGATTCCAAAGCATACAAAATCACCACCTTGCGCGCCTTTTCCATGAGCGATGCCTACTCTTTCGATGAAACGCTTTTCTCCAACATGAAAAGATGGGTGAGTTTTCTGAAACGGACGTCCACCATTATTTCCTTGAGTGATGTGATGGAACGTATTCGCTATTTTGATGACCAGCGAAAAATCGTGGATACTTTGTGAAAATTATAAGGTTAAAAACTTTGTGCACTTTGTGAAATCTTTTGTGTTCTTTGTGGTAAAAAATTTAACCACAAGGAACACAAAGGACTTTCTATCTTTTTGTTTCTATAATATCCCTCAATTCCGCCAAATCACCAAAAATCTTGTAATCAAAATGTTCTTTGGCAAATTTGTAATAATTTTTCAGCGGCAAATTGGACAGTTTATTCGTAAGCGCTTTGGCAAAGTCTTTTCCTTGAAAATAAATCAAAAACTTTAATTCGTTGAAAAAATTATCATCGAACAAACTAAGAAATACGGCTAATTCAGATTGAAACTTATGTTCTGTCCATTCTATGTTGTTTTTTGAAACGACATCACGAATCAACTTCCACCCATGGGTTTTGCAAGTCTCCAAATCTAATTTTTCCGGCAAATGTCCGCTACCTTCTTTAATCCAAGTAGTATCAAAACCATTAGAAAAACGCAATTGTCCCAAGGTATGCCTGACTGCTTGATAATCGCTTATCTCTTTTGCTGTTTCTATAAAAATATTTTTCACATCGTTTTCCGAATGTAAATTAAATTCATCTTGCGATTTATTTTCAACTAAAAATTTGTAAAAAATAGTTGCATCAAAAAGATAATTTTCTATTGTTGTACGATACGAAAAATACGTTTTCTTTTCATCAAAAGTCAATTCTTCTTTTTCCGGAACAGGGCAGTCAAAATCTCTATCTCTGAAAAAAAGATAAAAATCAGAATTTGTTGTTCCTTTCTCTACAAACTCAATAATAGCATTTGCGCCTCGTTTACCTCCTATCGGTTTTATGGTTGCAATATCGCCGGCTACTTTTTCAAGAATATCGAAGTCATGACTTCCTTTTTTACCTTCACAATATATCGTTATAATTTTAGCCATTATTTTAATCTGATTATTTGGTTTTCCAATTCATCAAACATAACTGCTACATTATCGGAATGGGTTGTCAGTATAAATTGATTGTCTTGTCCTAATTTTGGCAAAGCACGAATAAATGCCTGTTGCAAGGGTGCGTGCAAATGCAATTCAACTTCATCAATTATGATGATTGAATGATTAATATTATACCGCGCAAAGTCCATTAAAATCGGGAAAATAGCCCTTTCTCCCGCTGACATTTCGGATAATTCATATTGGTTTTGTCCGTCTGTCAAGAAAAAATCGGGCGCCGGACTTTTTTCATATAAATCAAAACGAGGCGCTGAACCAATAAATTTTCTATCGGTAAAAATGGTGGTGTATAACTTTGATAATTTATCATAAAAATCGAACTCTCCTTTT
>JAITNQ010000042.1 GCA_031290435.1 Candidatus Symbiothrix sp.
TCATTTACGGAGATTCCGAAAGATATTATTTTTTCTTCGCCCGGAGCAAGGCTGAATTTTTCAAATGCTTTCAATTCCTTCACCGGCCTGACCAACGACGATTTTTCATCGCCGATATACAACTGAACGGTTTCTTTTCCGGTTCTGTCCCCTGTATTTTTTACCGGAATACTTACCGTCAATTGTTCGTTCGCCTGCATAGATTTTGCAGAAATAGAAACTTTTCCATATGTAAATTGCGTATAACTCAATCCGTGTCCGAAAGGGAATAGTGGTTTTACCTTGTTTTTTTCGTTCCAGCGATAACCCACAAAAAGTCCTTCGCGGTAAATTTCTTCCTGTTCCTTACCAGGAAAATCACCCAAAGCGTGCGCTCCCACATCCATGAGTTTTACCGGAAACGTAAACGGTAATTTACCGGACGGATTTACCTCGCCCATCAAAACATTGGCCAAAGCGTTTCCGGCTTCCGAACCGATGTACCACGACTCCACAATAGCAGGTACCTCATTGACCCAAGGCATTGCTACTGCGTTTCCCGAAAGTATCACAACCGTCAGATTCTTATTTGCTTGCGCCAATGCACCGATTAATCGGTCTTGTCCGTAAGGCAGGCCCAATTCCTTGCGGTCCGCCCCTTCGCAATCTTGTCCTTCGTGTTTGTTCAGTCCGCCGATAAAGATTACATAATCGGCGCCCTTTGCAGCCAGACAAGCTTCGGTAATTAGTTCGTCCGGAGATCGGTCGTCTGAAATGTCTACGGCTGCCAGTCCGTCTTGTTTGGCCGTCTTTTCGCCGATATAACCCCTTACGTATTCTACCCGAACAGTGCCGGCCTTATTTTTAATTCCTTCTAAGGGAGATATTTCGTATTTGGCTTTCAGGGAAGAACTTCCTCCGCCAATAGCCATCATTTTAATAGCATTTTCACCTACAACAAGTATCTTTTTCGCCGTTTGCAGTTGAATGGGCAATACATTATGCTTATTTTGCAACAAGACAATTCCTTCTTCGGCAATCCGGCGGGCAACGGCGCCGTGTTCCGGTGTAGCAATCGAACCGAAAGGACGGTTTCTGTCCATGGTGGTACGGAAGACCAAACGTAAAATGTTGCGCACTTTCCTGTCGAGTTCTTCTTCCTTCACTTTACCCGATTTCAGCAGGTCGAGGAAAGGATCGGCCAGATAATAGCTGTTATATGCATTGCTTTTCCCTGTAGCCAATCCGTTTGTCCATGAGCCAAATTCCATATCCAGACCATTATAAATGGCAGCTTCGGTATTATTGACTCCTCCCCAATCGGAAACAACCACACCATCGAATCCCCATTCGCCACGCAGAATGTCATTCAGCAAATATTCGTTCTGACAGCACCATTGTCCTTTATACCGATTGTATGCACCCATAATCGCCCATGCCTTGCCTTCCGTTACGGCTGCCTTGAAAGCCGGTAAATAGATCTCGTATAAGGCGCGGTCGCCTACCGACACATTCACCTTGTGCCGGTCTGTTTCCTGATTGTTCAAGGCGAAATGTTTTACACAAGCCGCTACGCCGTTTTTCTGAACGCCTTGCACATAGGGCGCTACCATCCGGGAAGCCAAGTAAGGGTCTTCACCCATATATTCGAAGTTACGACCGTTGAGTGGGGTACGGTAAATATTCACACCCGGCCCCAGCAAGACATTTTTGTTACGGTAACGGGCTTCTTCTCCTATCGCTTTGCCGTAAAGAGTCGCCATTTCCGGATTCCATGTAGCGGCCAGACAAGTCAATGCCGGGAATGCCATGCAGGAATCGTTCGTCCATCCGGCTTGGTTCCATTCGTCCCAAAAGACTTCGGCCCTGATGCCGTGCGGTCCGTCGGACATCCAGTTTTCCGGAATACCGAGTCTTTGTACGCCGGCCGAACTGAATTTAGACTGCGCATGCACCATGCTCACTTTCTCTTCCATAGTCATGCGTGACAGCGCATCTTCCACCCGATTTTCGAGCGATTGAGAATCATCTAAATAAACGGGTAATTGCTGTTGGGCAGAAACGGAAGAGCCTGCCCAACACAATAATAACAAAATACCGGAAATATAATTTTTCATGCGTAAATAAATGTGCTGATGTACCCCACCCCCCCTGAAGGGAGAGTGTGGATTGCTAATTCTTTTTCCGGAAAGGAGGCTTCACTACCATCGCTTCGATGTCTTTTTCGCGGATACGGATAAAAATTTTACTTTCCAAATCCGCATATTCCGGTTTCACATATCCGAATCCGATGCCTTTTTTAGTTGTCGGAGAAATAGTTCCGGAGGTGACTGTTCCGATAATTTCACCTTCCTTGTTGGTTATTTCGTATCCATGCCGGGCAATGCCTTTGCCTATCATTTCAAAGCCGGCCAATTTTCGGGGAAGACCCTTGGCTTTTTCAAGTTCCAACAAAGGGCGGGAAATAAAATTGTTGCCGTCCGTAAATTTGGTAATCCATCCCAAACCGGCTTGGAGGGGGGAAGTAGTATCGTCCAAATCGTTACCGTACAATGGGAAACCGGCTTCTAACCGCAATGTGTCTCGGGCGCCCAAACCAATGGGTTTGATGCCAAATTCGGCGCCTGCTTCAAACAAGGCTTTCCATATGTTTCCGGCATATTGGGGATAGAAATACAATTCAAATCCGCCGCAGCCGGTATAACCCGTGTTGGAAACAATCACATGGTCTACACCAGCTACTTTGCCGGTTACAAAAGCATAATAAGGAATAGCGGTCAAATCGATATCCGTCAGTTTTTGTATGGTAGCCAATGCTTTAGGGCCTTGAACAGCTAATTGTGACATATTGTCGGAAGCATTTTCCAGTTCGGCGCCTTCGGAATTGTTTTTTACGCACCAGTTCCAGTCTTTTTCGATATTGGAGGCATTGACCACCAAAAGATATTTTTCCAGCTCGTAATGATAAACCAATAAATCGTCCACGATTCCGCCCTTATCATTGGGAAAACAGGTATATTGCGCTTTCCCTACCGGCAGATTGGCCATGTCATTGGACGTTACTTTTTGTAAAAAAGTTTTGGCGTTCGGGCCTTTCACCCAGAACTCACCCATGTGGGAAACATCGAATATCCCGACTTTATCAACTACCGTAAGATGTTCGTCGAGGATACCCGAATACTCAATGGGCATGTCATAACCTGCAAATTCGTGCATTTTTGCGCCAAGCGCATGATGAATTTCTGTAAATGGCGTTTTCTTCATATTTTTAAGTTTATAATTGTTTTTATATTAATAACGGATTGTTAATGTTAATTTTACATTCATACTACACGTATTAATTTATTCTCAATTAAACGCGCAAAGATAGCGTTTTTTTTGTATATGTACAAAATTAGGGTGTAAGGACAGTTATAAATAATTGTCTGAATCAGGATTTACAGTATCTTAGGATTTTAAGACTTTC
>JAITNQ010000148.1 GCA_031290435.1 Candidatus Symbiothrix sp.
GCCATGTTCATGGTCTGAACTTCCAGCGACTCTCTAACGCCGCCCATACGTCCGTCAATTGTGGGACGGATACCGATTTTGGGCCATTCACCCTGATACCTGTTTGTCTTCATTTTTAGCTATTTTAATAAGAGATTTTTGCAGCTACAAATATAGGTTTATTAAAAATAAAAGGCTTTTACTATTCCGCCGTAAAAATAACACAAAATCGACTTATTTTCATTCGGATAATATTGGCAAAATAAATTTGCAATTATCAATAATAGTATTTACAAATTTATTTTAATTTTTATTACCTTTGAGGCGCTTATTTGAAGTGATAAATTAATTGTTAATTTTTATAATAAATGACAGAAAAACAGGAAAAAAAGTTTGCTCCGTTCGTTCCGGCGAATACGAGCATGAAAGAATTTACCGTAAGAGCTTTGCTCATCGGTTTGATTTTGGCTGTAGTATTGGGCGCTGCCAACGCTTATCTGGGCTTAAAAGCCGGGATGACGATTGCCGCAACCTATCCGGCAGCAGTTATTGGAATGGCGGTTTTGCGTTTTTTCAAAGGAAGTATCCTGGAAGAAAATTTTACACGAACAGTAGGCTCTATTGGGGAATCGGTAGCGGCCGGCGCTATCTTTACCTTGCCGGCATTCTATATCTCCGGTGTATGGAGTGGAGAAACGTTCAGTTCGATAAGCAGTTATCTAACGGCTTCTCTTATCTTGGTAACGGGCGGTACGCTGGGAGTATTGTTTGTAGCGCTGTTGCGCCGCGTGATGGTGGAAGACAAAGAACTTCCTTTCCCCGAAAGTGTGGCTGCGGCCGAAATACACAAAACGGGGCAAAGCGGGACCGGCGGTTCCAAGTATCTTTTCTCGGCTATGATTGTGGGTGCAGTGGTAAAGATTGCCGGAGAATTTCGCCTTTTCGCCACCGAGTGGACTACTTTTTTTAAATCGCTTCCAGCCACTTTGGCCAACGGGAAAACCTTGGAAGGCGGTTTCTTAGCAGGAGGCCCTTCCATCAGTCCGGCTTACTTGGGTGTGGGATACATTATCGGACCAAGGCTTTCGGCTTTGAACTTTAGCGGTTCCGTGATGGCTTGGGGTTTGATGGTTCCGATATTATTAGCCGTATTGGGAGATTCTTTTGTCAACGGTCTTCAGACAAACGTCGACAAGGGAATTGATGCAACATCGTTGGTTGCATGGGAAAATGCAGCCAATATCGTATGGCGGGAAATTGTTCGCATCATTGCCATCGGGGGAATGTTGGTGGCAGCTTGTTTCACCTTATACAGAATGCGCAGCAGTCTTGGAACCGGCTTGAAACGTTCGGTCAAAGACCTGAAACGAGCAGCCCAAGGTTCCGGTGAAAATATCGAACGTACCGAAAAAGACCTGAAATCGGCATGGATACTGATGGGTATTTGCATAGCGGCGGTACTTACGTTTATTATTACCTATTTTATATTCAAGACATCTATTCTGGTGGCTATTGTAGCGTCGACCGTTATGATTGTCCTGGCATTTTTCTTTGCTGCGGTTTCCGGATACTTAGTCGGTATAATCGGTTCGAGCAACAACCCGATTAGCGGTCTGACCTTAACGGCCTTAGTGGTAACCGCCCTAATTTTGGTTGCCTGCGGTGTAAAAGGCACCGCCGGTGTAGCAGCCGTACTGGGTATTGCCGCCATTGTATGCGTGGCAGCCGCTGTAGGCGGAGAAATGTTTCAGGATTTGAAGGCCGGGCATATTCTCGGCGGTACACCTTGGCGGATGCAGACAGGCGATATTATCGGCGTGATTATCTCCGGTTTTGTCATGTTCGGCGTGCTGATTATCCTGAATCAGGGCGATATCAATATGGGTATCCAACAGGGCTATGAAGGTGGATTCGGGAGCAAGAATCTTTCGGCGCCTCAGGCAGGCTTGATGGCTACGCTTTCGCAAGGGATAGTCGGCGGACAAATGGCATGGGCTTTGATTATTGCCGGAATGATTCTGGGAGTTGCATTTATCCTGATGGGTATCAAAAGCCCAATGTTGATATTTGTTGGGATGTATCTGCCGTTCAGTACCGTATTCGCTATTTTTGCCGGCGGCCTGATTAAAGGGATACTTGATTTGTATGTAGCGCGGCGGAAATACAACGAAGGGCGAATAGCCGTGGTGGAAAATACGGGCGTCTTGCTCGCATCCGGTATGATTGCCGGTGAAGCCTTGATGGGATTGGTAATTGCCGTGTTTGCGATGTTCGATAAATTTTTCAATACCATGTTGCCTGTCAAAAATCCGTCTTACCTTATCGGATTACTGATTGTGGGCGTTATCGGTTATTTCTTTGTAAGCCTGCCGTTGAAAAAAGCGAATGCAATGAAAGAATGAGCGAATGCAAAAAGAGAAGATTAATTTTTTCGATTTGATTCCGGTCATCAGCGACCATATTACTACTGAAAAAGAGGGAGAGTTGTCGGTGATAGCTTTCCCCCGTTTCAGGAGTAAATTCATGCAAAAATACTTTGTGCCGAAAAACAAATCGGCAATTATTCGTATTCGTTTGGAGGAACACGGCACCGCCGTTTGGGACTTAATCGACGGAAAACGCACCGTAAAGGAAATTGCCGAAGCCTTGTCCGGACATTTTAATCAGGAAGAAAATCACGAATACCGTATTGTAATTTACTTGAAACAACTACAAAAGCAAGGATTTGTGAAATTTTGCTTGGCTTGATTACATTCTCGAAAAAAAATTCCTATATTTGCTCTCTGTAATCAGCGTTATGAAAAAGAAAGTCTTTATATTCGGATTGATTTTTATAATTCATTTTGTATCAGCTTATTCTCAAAAAGTAGGATTGGTTTTGAGTGGAGGCGGAGCAAAAGGAGCAATGCATATTGGCATTATCAAAGCATTGGAAGAAAACGATATACCTATCGACTATATTGCGGGTACATCCATAGGCGCCATTGTGGGAAGTCTTTATGCAGCAGGGTATACGCCCGATGAAATGTTGGAATTGTTTCAATCGGAAGAATTTTATTATTGGCAAACGGGAAAAGTAGAGGAAGATTATCAGTATTATTTTCGTAAAGCGCCTAACCGGCCGGATTTTGTCCGGTTCAACATCCCGCTCAAAGACTCTATCGCTATCCGGTCGGCCTTGCTCCCCAACAGCCTTATCAACCCTATCCAAATGAATCAGGCGTTTATCGGACTGTATGCCGGTGCAGAAGCGCAATGCGGCGGTGATTTTAACAAACTTTTTGTGCCTTTTCTCTGCGTTTCATCGGACGTCTATAACAAAATGCCTGTCGTGTTCCGGAAAGGCAATTTAGGAAACGCCGTCAGGGCGTCAATGACTTTTCCACTGGTATTCAAACCTTTAGTTATAGATAGCATACCCTTGTTCGATGGCGGTATTTATGACAATTTTCCGGTAAGACCGATGAAAAACGCATTCAATCCCGATTTTATTATTGGGTCGTCGGTCGCCGGAAGCAAAATGAAAAGTCCTTCCGAAATGGATTTATACAACATGATCGAAAACATGGTCATACAACAAACCAGCTATGAGGTCATGCCGGAAGATGGCGTGATGATGAAATTCACGCTGGAAGATATTAATTTAATGGATTTTAATAAATCAAAAATGCTTTTCGACATGGGCTATCAGGCCGCTACCGCTATGGTTGATTCCATTAAGAAACGAATGGCCAGCCGGATGCCTCTACAGGAATTGACGGCCAAGAGGGAGGCTTACAAAGCCCTGTTACCGCCGCTTATTTTCAGGCATATTTATATCGACGGCGTGAATGACACCCAGAAGCAATATATTGAAAATCAAATTAATCGTGACAATGAAAATAGTTTCACGATGGAAGATTTTAAGCGAACCTATTTCCACCTGCTGTCCAATTCAAAAATAAAAGAAATTTTGCCGCATACGGTTTGGGATCCGGAAAATAATGCTTTCGATTTGTACTTAAACATCCAGATCAAAGATGAAATTATGATTGCATTTGGAGGTAATATTTCTTCAATGAGCGCCAATCAATTGTATTTGGGCTTGGGATACCAGAGTTTAACGGAATTTTCGATCGGACTTAATCTGGATATGCAAATGGGTAACGCATACAACGGCGCAGCTTTATCCGGGAAAATAGAAGTTCCTTCGACAATTTCTTTGGATATTTCCGGAACAGCTGTCTACAATTACCGCAATTATTATGAAAGTGCGAAACTTTTTATTGATACCGATGTTGCTACTTTTATTCATAAACGGGAAACGTATGGAAAATTAAGTATGGGATTCCCCTTTTTAAACAAAGCCAGAATGGACGTTTCTTTCGGATACGGCAGATTGGAAGACAAATATTATCAAACCAAAGGGATTTATTATGAAAATCCTTTTGATAAAAGCGTATACAATCTTTTTTCTTTCGGTTTATTTTATAAAAAATTTACGCAGGATGCCAAACAATATCCGATTCAGGGGCATGACCACCATGTCTACGCGCAATATATATCCGGAAAAGAAACTTTTACTGCGGCAAAAAATGAATATCCGCATAAGTCCTTTTTCCAATCATGGATTCAGTTAGACGCTTTTTTGTACAATCTGAATCCGGTAAATCATTGGTTTCATCTGGGATACACAGTAGAAGGATTGGTTTCAAGCAAAAACTTAGCAAGTAATTATACGGCATCTGTTTTACAAGCGCCGGCTTACACCCCTACGCCGCATAGCAAATTAATTTTTAATGAAGCATTCAGGGCCAATCAATTTTTTGCCGGTGGCGTGACTCCTATATTGAAAATCAATTCCACCTTTCATTTTCGCGGCGATTTTCATGGATTTATGCCTGTATATCCTTTTAAGCGGGGAGAAAATGAAAAACCGTATTACGGAGAACTATTTACCAGACCCGCCCATTTAGAAGAACTTAGCTTGGTAGCCCAATTACCGTTTATGTCGATCGGTTTGTTTGCAAATCATTATAGCTACCCGAAAGGTAATTGGAATTTCGGCTTGAATATCGGGTACTTAATTTTCGGGCCTAAATTTATCCAGTAAAAAAAGAAAAAAAATATTTGGTTAATTAAAAAAGAAACGCTACATTTGCACTCTCAAAAACAGAGAAATTGGCTCCGTGGCTCAACTGAATAGAGCATCTGACTACGGATCAGAAGGTTACAGGTTTGAATCCTGTCGGAGTCACAAATTGAGAAAAGGTAGTACATTTGTATCGGAATTAATAACAATTCAGCATTCAATGAGTCGGTTTTATTTTACATATTCTTTCTTTTATTTTTACTTTAGCAAAAAGTAAGACAGGATTTTGTATGATAAAACATAAAAAGAAACAATACAAACTAAATATAGAATCCTGTCAGAAATGACGGGATTTTTTTTTGAAAAAAAATAGGACAATGAAAACGATTGCAATTCAAGGAGTGGCAGGCGCGTATCATGAGATAGCCGCCCGCATGTATTTCAAGGAGAACCGGGGAGAGGAAATAGATATTCTGCCCTGCAAACAGTTTAAAGATGTAATTGCCGCTGTGAGAAAAGATCCGAATATCATCGGCATCATGGCTATTGAAAACACCATAGCAGGCAGTTTGCTACAGAATCACGAACTCATCAGGGAAAGTGATTTATTGGTTATAGGGGAGCAGAAAATACGCATCACTCACAGTCTGGCTTCGCTTCCGGAGGATTCGCTTGAGGCAATCACCGAAGTAAATTCCCATCCGATAGCTTTGATGCAATGCGCCGATTATCTGGCTACCCTTCCCAAAATAAAGATTGTGGAAGAAGAAGATACGGCCTTGAGCGCCAAACTGATTGCAGAAAAAAATTTAGCAGGCCATGCTGCCGTATGCAGCAGATATGCAGCGGAATTATACGGATTGAAAGTTTTGGAAGAAGGTATTGAAACAAACAAACGCAACTTCACCCGCTTTCTCTTAATCGCAAATCGGTGGTTGGCTGAAGAATTGGTTAAAGACAGTGAAAATAATAAATCATCGGTTGTCTTTACCCTTCCACATACCGAAGGAAGCCTTTCTAAAGTGTTGTCTATCTTGTCTTTTTATGATGTGAATCTGACGAAAATCCAATCTCTCCCTATTCTGGGACGTGAATGGGAATATCTTTTTTATGTAGACCTGACTTTCAATAATCTGTTGAAATACAAACAAGGTTTAGACGCTGTCCGTCCCCTGACAAAAGATTTCAAAACGCTCGGAGAATACAAGGAAAACAGCATCACCAACATATAACCCCCATTCATTCAATTATTCAATTATTCAATTATTAATCATGTCAATTCAACCCGCCAACCGCTTAAAAGCCGTCAGTGAATATTATTTTTCCAAGAAGTTAAAGGAAATTGCCGAGATGAATGCCCAAGGATTGGATATAATCAGTTTGGGAGTAGGAAGTCCTGATTTACCGCCTTCCGAGGAAGCCATTGCTATTTTGTGCAATTCGGCCAGACAGGCCGATACCCACGGTTATCAGCCATACATAGGGATTCCCGAATTGCGCCGGGCTTTTGCCGCATGGTACAAGGACTGGTACAAGGTCGTTTTAGATCCCGATACGGAGATACAGCCTTTAATCGGTTCGAAAGAAGGTATTTTGCATATTTCCTTGGCATTTCTCAATCCGGGCGATGGCGTTTTGGTTCCCAATCCGGGATATCCTACTTATAGTTCCGTCAGTCGTTTGGTGGAAGCCCGCATCATATCCTACGATTTGAAAGCGGAAAATGACTGGCAACCTGATTTTGAAGCCCTCGAACAATTGGATTTGTCGGGTGTGAAGTTGATGTGGGTTAATTATCCCAATATGCCGACAGGCGCTCCTGCCACCAAAGAATGTTACCGAAAATTGGTCGATTTTGGAAAGAAATACAGCATAATCATTTGTAATGACAATCCTTACAGTTTTATATTAAACGACAATCCAAGTAGTATCTTAGCAATAGACGGCGCCAAAGATATATGTATTGAGTTGAATTCATTGAGTAAATCCCAAAATATGCCGGGTTGGCGGATAGCCATGTTGGCGGCCAATCCGCAGTTTGTGCAATGGGTCTTGAAAGTGAAAAGTAATATCGACAGCGGCCAGTTCAAACCGATGATGCTGGCGGCAGCCAAAGCTTTGCAAGCGCCCAAAGCCTGGTATGACGGAATGAACAAAATATACCGTAATCGCCGCAAAATTGCGGAGAATATCATGGCCGCATTAGATTGTACTTTTGACCCGAAACAGTCCGGAATGTTTTTATGGGGAAAAATTCCGGTACAATACGGAAGCAGCGGTGAATTGGCCGATGAAGTCTTGTACAAAGCCGGCGTATTCATCACGCCCGGTTTCATATTCGGAAGCAATGGGAACGATTATATTCGTATTTCGCTCTGTTGTAAGGAAGAAAAATTACAAGAAGCATTAGAGAGAATAAAAAACAAACTTAATTAAACATTATTAAATTAAACATTATTAAATTAAACAATATGGAATTAGAATCAATTTTATTGCCGGGGGTCAGCGAACAACGACCGCTGATAATAGCCGGCCCTTGTAGCGCAGAAACAGAAGAGCAAGTGTTAGAAACGGCTAATTCATTAGCCAATAGAGGTATAAAAATATTTCGCGCAGGCATTTGGAAGCCCCGTACCAAACCGGGTGGTTTTGAAGGCGTAGGTGCGGAGGGACTTCCCTGGTTGCAGCGTGTGAAAAAGGAGACCGGCATGTATGTCTCTACCGAAGTGGCGACAAAAAACCATGTATTAGAAGCGGTAAAACACAAGATAGATATCTTATGGATAGGTGCGAGAACTTCTGCGAATCCTTTTGCGGTTCAGGAAATTGCCGACGCCTTGAAAATCACGGCTTTCGATGGTCCCGTATTGGTAAAAAACCCGGTGAATCCCGATTTGGAACTGTGGATTGGCGCCATTGAACGCTTGCACAATGCCGGTATTCGTAAAATAGGTGTAATTCACAGAGGATTCAGTACTTACGATAAAAAATTGTACCGTAATCTGCCGCAATGGCATATTCCTATTGAGTTGAAAAGACGGATGCCCAACCTGCCGCTGATTGGCGACCCCAGTCATATCGGCGGAAAAAGAGAACTGATTGCACCACTCTGTCAACAGGCTATGGATTTGAACTACGACGGACTGATTATTGAATCACATTGTAATCCGGACTGCGCATGGAGCGACAAAGAACAACAGATTACACCGGATATTTTATCCTATATCTTGAATCTCATAGTGGTTCGCGATACCAAACAGACGACTGAAAATCTGACGGAACTTCGCCAACAAATTGACGAATTAGATAACGAATTACTCGCTATCCTTGCCAAACGTATGCGTGTTTCCAAAGAAATCGGACAATACAAAAAGGAACACAATATGCCGGTACTGCAAACGGTTCGTTATGATGAGATTTTAGAAAACCGAATCTCACAAGCCGGGAAAATGGGAATGGGAACCAGTTTTATGAAAACCGTGCTGGAATCGATTCACGAAGAGTCTATCCGGCAACAAATAGAAATTTTGAATCAGTAATCATTATGAGAATACAAATTTTGGGCGCAGGCAAGATGGGTTCTTTCTTCGCCGATGTGTTGAGTTTTGAGCACGAAGTCGCCATTTTCGACTATAATCCGGAACGTTTGCGATTTACTTATAACTGTATCCGAATGACGGACCCGGCAGAAATCGCTGCGTTTAAACCGGAAATACTGATAAATGCCGCCACCGTGAAATACACGATTGATGCGTTCAGACAAGCGCTCCCGTATGTGCCGGAAACTTGCATTATTTCAGATATAGCTTCTGTAAAAACGGGATTGAAAGAGTTTTACGAAGAAACAGGAAGACCTTTCGTTTCTACGCATCCCATGTTTGGCCCGACTTTTGCCAATCTGGGCAATTTATCCTCCGAAAATGCCATTATCATATCGGAATCGTCGTATATGGGCAAAATATTCTTCCGCGACTTGTACAGCAAATTGAAACTGAATATTTTTGAATATACTTTTGACGAACACGACGAAACGATTGCTTATTCGCTTTCCATCCCGTTTACTTCAACTTTGGTTTTTGCCTCTGTAATGAAACACCAAGAAGCGCCCGGAACGACTTTCAAAAAACACATGGATATCGCGCGGGGCTTGCTTTCGGAAGATGATTTCCTGTTGATGGAAATATTGTTCAATCCGAGAACACCCAAACAAGTGGAACAAATCAGGAGTGAATTGGCAAATTTGTTGAAAATTATTGAGTCCCGCGACTCGGAAGGTATGAAAGCGTTTTTACAGGGAGTAAGACAGAAAATTATGTGCTGATGTGACAATATGCTGATGTAGGGGCAACCCTCGCGGTTGCCCTTTATCGGCAAAATTATGCTTTTTTTAAAAATTTTAGGCGGTGAAGGATATATTGTTCGATACTATTTTCCACTGGTTTAAATAATTTTCTACGAAGTTTCTCTATACCTGCTGCAATTAGAAATACAATCATCGAAAAAATGATGAGTTCTATATACAAAAATGTATTGTTTAGAGAAATCGAATAGATAAAATTAACACATTTCGCCAAAAGTTCACGGATATAAAGATGATCGTGGATCATATAAACCCCTAAGATCAGAGGTGAGGTATTGTTAATGATACGATAGTATTTTAGGTTCATACTCTTGAAAGTAAAGAATAAATAGATACCGGATAAAAAAGTCAGAGGATTGTTATCCCGAAATACTCTTCCTATATAATCATTATGATTAGAGAATGCCAAAACAAAAACAATGATTGTTACGATAAAAAGCATACACGCCAAAAAGTATTTCAAGAATGCTTTTTTTGGATAGATATGATTTGCATACATATAACGTCCTAACACATAGACGGATAAAAAATCAATGAAATTAACACAGACAGATATTATAGGGCTATTTTTATGTGATACATCTAAAAATATCGAAAAGAATAAAGTGAAATTAAGAAGCAGCAAGCTTAAAGTAACAATCAAAAATTGTCGTTTGTTCAATCTTTCGAGACCCTTATTGATCAGTGGGGAAAGAACATACAAAAGCATGTATACACTAATAAACCACCACAGATAAGTAGTCAAAGGAAAAAAAGATTTTATGAACAATCCGATTTCAAAAGAGATATTGGGAAAGAACAGGATACCTATCAAGTATATTATAATAGAGTAAAAGATAGCTTGAAGAACAAGCGATATAAAAATTTTCCATTTAAATCTGAGTCCAAAATAACCTGAAATAAAGATAAAGGCGTTTATAACGGGAGTGGTAAAACATCCGAAAAATAAATTTGCTACAATATTCCCTTTATTGTAACCCAATCCGTGAGACAGCTGATGAACAAAAATAATTAAGAATATAGACACAATTCTCAGCAGTTCAATATTAGAGTCTCTTGTATGTACTTTTGTGTCGTTCGTTGGCGACCATTTTGCGCAGTTCATAAGTTTCTGTGTATTAAATGAGTGTGTTATTTGTTTCCGATACCTTGCGAAGCGAAGATTTGTTAACAGCGCTTTTATCCGGTGTCAATCAATTTCAGAAATCTCTCCCTGAATTCCTCTCCAATTTGTTCCATTTTTTCCTTAGTGATAGATTTTTCATTCCAAAAAAAGGCGCATCTGCGTTCTATTACTGCGAAAGCATTCGAATTTTTCCACTTCAACAAAACTTCCGGATCATGACAATTGAGAAATTCATATGTGCTTTTTTTCATTTGAAAATTCATTGATCCAAGGAGATTCAGAAAGGTAAAATCCTGACCTTCATCAAGGGTTAGACTGCGTTTTATCAAAGACTTGATAATTCTGTTGTAATATTCTATAAAGACCAACCCCCGAACGAATGACGTGCGAATAGAATTGTTTTCGGAATTTTGTATCTTTAAGGCGTCATGCATTATCATATCTCCTAAAGCCCGAGAACGTTCCCACAAATCACAGTCCTTAGGGAGGTCAATTTTCAAGCGAAGCATGGGAGCAAAAGCGAACATCATGTCTTTTTTTAGGGCTGGTATGTAACGGCGCATATCCAAGGACATGAATAAGAATCCTTCCGTTTTTTCCGGGTGAAAATGTTCCTGCAAAATTTTCAAGGCAAGTATACACTGAATATTTCCTATAGACGTACCATAACTTTTGGTTTTTGCTTTCAGTAAATCAAGTTGATTTTCATCAAACGCTATGCTATAATGAACTTGTTTTCCGGTCGGCTGTTCCTTTTTATTAAAAGTAGCCCAAAAGATTTTCCACCGCAAAATTTCAGTCCAGATATATCCTCCCAATTTTTCTTTCCACGTTAGGGAAATATTCGGTAAAAGGTCTTTCATTCCGGTAAACGGTAGATAGGGTTTTACTTCTTTTTCCGGGTCATCAAGCAGGGCGACAAATTCACTTATTAATAAAAAAAGTGACTTTCCATCCATAATAACATGAAATCCGAACAATACAAAATCCGAAATTTCATCCGATCTCACCCATAAAAGTCGAGCCAAATGTCCATTTTCATAATCATACGGAACAGAAAGTTCTTTTTCTTTCTCTTCTTTCCATGTATCATCGGAAACACGCTCCACAATGCGAAGTGGAATCGGATTAACCGGTATATCTTCATAAATAATATCCTTGCCTTTGATATGCGCCCGCAAAGCCGGATGTTTCTTTTGTAATTTATTCAAAGCATTCTGTACAATTTCCACAGGTATATTGCCTTTAATAGATATTGGAAATAAAAGCTCTGTGGGCCTGATTGACTTCCGCCCATCTAAATACAAGAATCTTTCGGCATAAAACAATTTCCGTTTAATCATATCAAATTTATCGGTTCTTTATTTATCCTGTAAAATTCTTCAAGCAATTCAACGGCTTTTTCGTTACCGCCGGCATCAAAGAAAGATTTTTGAATTTCTTTTGCAGCTTCCCTGTATTTCGGATTATTTAATAACTCGTCTATGGCATTGACCAAATGTTCTGTTCTCATACGTTTGTATTTGATATTAATACCACATCCTGCTTTTTCTATTAGGTTAGCCGTATGAAAATGATCATAACCAATGGGCGTAATGAGCATAGGCAAACCATTAAAAAAAGTATCGTTAACCGTATTAAATCCGCCATGACAAATAACGACATCAACCTGTTTCATCAATTCGGTTTGAGGAACAAATCCCTGAACAATGAAGTTATCCGGCCATTTTTCAATAATATCGGGGTCAGTAGCTGCAATAATTGTGATGGGTTTATCTTTAAAAGCGTCTATTAAACGGCTAAAAAAGGCCTTGCGAATATCAATCAATAAAGTGCCGATAGTCGCATATACTTTAGGTGTAGTAACCTTTGAAAGACGTTCCCAATCGAAAGGAACATCATTAGGACGTCCACTTACAGGACCTACAAATTTTGCAAAATCAAGCGGATTTTCTATTCTCGCAAATTGCTGGGAAGTAAATATCAAGCACAATTTCGAAGAAAATATTATAGGTTCTTTTTCTTCAATTCCTAACGATCTTTGCAGATTCAAAAAACGGTTTATATATCCTTCCATAACTTTAGAATCTGCTTTTCCCATCACATCAGGAGGCACCGGAATGGTTGTCGCATAAGGGATTCCTTTTAAATAAGCAGCCAAAGATCCGGCATAGGCAAGACAATCGTTTATGACAATATCCGGCTGAAACCGATCAATGACCGCACTCACTCCTTTCATCATTATTTTGGCAAAAGGAATTGCTGTTTCGTCGACGGCAAGTTTTGCCGCTTCAAAAACAGAAAGATTCGGTCCCTCATCCTGTAATTTCAGAATGCGGTCAATTTCAGTTTGATGCTCTTCTAATTCTTTTTCCGGAAAAAAATAATAGCCTTTTTCCGGAAAGAGTTCTTTTTGTAATGATAATAATCCTGTCCATGCTACCTGATGACCTTTTTCAATCAACGATGCCCCTAAACTTATGGTAGGGCTGACATGTCCAAAAAAGGGCGGTACTACGAATAAAAATTTTGCCATGTTCTTTTATCTTTTATATTAATACCACAGGTTTATCAGATGCGATAGCGACGACTTCCGTACTCATTGCTTCCCATCCAGCATACACAGATGCTTTTCTCGTTTGGATAACTGCGCATAAAAAGAAATTCTCATGCTTTTCCATAGCAGATACGGAATCTTCTTTTTTCATCTTCACTTTTTTCATCTTCACCTTATTTTTTGACAAAGGTAATTATTTGTTTCAAATAAACAAGAAAAAAAAGAAATATTTTTAATAAAATGCTAAAATCTGAAATTATTTTTTATATTCGTGTCTTCTTTGTGTAATTATATGATTATTTTCGTTTGCAAAGATTCGCTTTCTAGCATGTCAAAAGATATGCTTTTAAAACGAGGCGGGGTTCACAACAGGATGAGAATTCAGTATTATTGAGCGCTCAATCTTTTTCTTAACCGAAAATTTTTGTTTTCATAAAATATATATTACTTTTGTAGGAAAAATTACTGTGCACGTGCACGGTCGAAATTTTGAGCAAAAAAATGTACCTATAAAAAATAAAAAAAACAGATGAAAACAAATTATGAATTGCGTTATGCAGCGCATCCGGAGGATGTGAAGACATATGATACGACTCGTTTACGAAAAGAACATTTAATTGAAACTATTTTTACGCCCGACGAAGTAAATATGGTTTATACTTTGTACGACCGTTTAATCGTGGGCGGTGCAATGCCTGTAAAAGAAACGTTGACGCTGGAAACCATAGAACACCTGAAATCGAAATTTTTCCTTTCGAGACGGGAACTCGGAACTTTCAATGTAGGAGGCCCCGGCAAAATTACGATTGACGGAAAAGTTTACGACTTAGACTATAAAGAAGCTTTGTACATTGGCGCCGGCGACAAAAAGGTGGCTTTTGAAAGCAAAGACCCGGCTCATCCGGCAAAATTCTATTTCAACTCGGCTACAGCTCATTGCAGTTATCCCGACAAAAAAGTGACGAAAGCCGATGCCGTGGTTGCCGAAATGGGTTCATTGGAAGGCTCTAATCACCGTAATATCAACAAAATGTTGGTTTCACAAGTATTACCTACCTGCCAATTGCAGATGGGAATGACCGAGTTGGCGCCCGGAAGCGTATGGAATACCATGCCGGCACACATACACAGCCGCCGCATGGAAGCTTATTTCTATTTCGAACTTCCGGAAGGACAAGCTGTCTGCCATTTTATGGGAGAACCCGTCGAAACCCGCCATATCTGGATGAAAGGCGACCAAGCCGTTATTTCGCCCCAGTGGTCTATCCATTCGGCGGCGGCAACCGGCAATTATACCTTCATTTGGGGAATGGGCGGTGAAAACTTGGATTATGGCGACCAGGATTTTTTCAAAGAAACGGATTTAAGATAATAATAATTAAATAAAAGTGATTAATAAAAATAAAACAATGAGTCAATTTGATTTAACAGGAAAAGTCGCTTTCGTTACAGGAGCGTCTTATGGCATTGGTTATGCCTTAGCCCAAGCTTTTGCTTCGGCCGGAGCCACGATAGTTTTTAATGATATCAAGCAGGAATTGGTAGACAAAGGGCTGGCATCGTATGCGGCCGACGGAATCAAAGCGTATGGTTATGTCTGCGATGTGACGGACGAAGACGCCGTTAATGCAACGGTTGCGCAAATTACCAAAGAAGTAGGCGTGATTGATATCTTGGTAAACAATGCAGGAATTATCAAACGGATACCTGCGCTTGAAATGTCGGCGAAAGATTTTCGTCAGGTAATCGACATTGATTTGAACGGACCGTTTATCGTATCCAAAGCTGTAGCGCCGGGTATGATTGCCAAAGGCGCCGGTAAAATTATCAATATCTGCTCTATGATGAGTGAATTGGGACGTGAAACGGTATCGGCTTATGCGGCTGCCAAAGGCGGATTGAAAATGTTGACTAAAAACCTTGCCTGCGAATGGGCCGAACACAATATTCAGGTAAACGGTATAGGTCCGGGATATATTGCCACACCGCAAACAGCGCCCTTGCGCGAACCGGGACATCCTTTCAATGAATTTATTATCGCTAAAACTCCGGCTGCCCGCTGGGGTACGACCGACGATTTACAAGGTCCGGCCATATTCTTAGCTTCCCCGGCTTCCGATTTCGTGAACGGTCATATCCTCTATGTCGATGGCGGTATATTGGCTTACATCGGGAAACAGCCGAAATAAAGAAATCATCCGGAAACAGTTGAATAAATATTTTATTGAAAAATAATATGGGAAAAAAAATAGTGACTTTGGGAGAGATTATGCTTCGTTTGTCTACACCGGGCAATACCCGTTTCATACAATCCGATGCATTCGATGTGGTATATGGCGGAGGAGAGGCCAATGTGGCGGTCAGTTGCGCCAATTACGGACACGACGCTTACTTTGTGACCAAGTTGCCGAAGCACGAAATCGGACAGTCGGCCGTGAATGCCTTGCGTAAATACGGCGTAAAGACGGATTATATTGTCAGGGGAGGCGACCGGGTCGGTATTTATTACTTGGAAACAGGCGCTTCCATGCGTCCCAGCAAAGTAATTTACGACCGTGCACATTCGGCTATCGCAGAAGCAAATGTAGCAGACTTTGACTTTGACGCCATCATGGCGGACGCCGATTGGTTTCATTGGTCGGGCATCACGCCGGCGATTTCCGACAAGGCGGCCGAACTGACGAGATTAGCCTGTGAAGCGGCCAAACGTCAAGGAGTTACGGTATCTGTCGATTTAAATTTCCGCAAGAAATTGTGGACCAAGGAAAAGGCGCAGTCGATTATGCGTCCCTTGATGCAATACGTTGCTGTTTGTATCGGAAACGAAGAAGACGCCGAATTGTGTCTGGGCTTCAAACCCCAGGCCGATGTTACGGCAGGACATACCGATGCGGAAGGATACAAGGGTATTTTCACGCAGATGTCCAAAGAATTTGGTTTCAAATATGTTATTTCTACGCTACGAGAATCGCTTTCCGCTACCCATAACGGTTGGAAAGCGATGATTTACGATGGAAAGGAATTTTATGTTTCAAAACGTTACGATATAAATCCGATTATCGACCGCGTGGGAGGAGGCGACGCTTTTTCAGGCGGTATCATCCACGGTTTGCTCACAAAGCCGAATCAAGGTGAAGCCCTTGAATTTGCCGTAGCTGCTTCCGCATTGAAACATACCATCAATGGCGATTTCAATCTGGTTTCGGTTGAAGAAGCGGAAACGCTTGCCGGCGGTGATGCCAGTGGAAGGGTACAGCGATGAACAGCAAATTTTATCTACTAATCTTCAATATAAATCTAAAAACGAATTGACATGGTAAAACAAGAAAAAATGACCAATTACAGATGGATGATTTGCGCCATGCTGTTTTTCGCAACGACTGTCAACTACTTGGACAGACAGGTACTATCGTTGACATGGCCTGGATTTATCGGACCTGAATTTGGTTGGACAAATGATGATTATGGAACCATAACTTCTTGGTTTTCGTTACTGTATGCTGGTTGCATGCTTTTTGCCGGACGTCTTGTCGACCACTTGGATACAAAGAAAGGCTTCCTTTGGGCTATTGGAATATGGTCGTTTGGCGCATGTATCCACGCTTTTTGCGGCATCGCTACGGCAAAAGTAGTCGCCGGTGTATGGATTTTCAGCTTTGAGGGCGCCAAAGACTTGATTAAAACAGTTGGAGATGTCGGTAAAGTAGTCAATATCAGTGTTATGTTCTTCCTTGTCGCCCGTTTCGTGCTAGCACTTGGAGAAGCAGGAAACTTTCCAGCGGCTATTAAAGCAACGGCTGAATTTTTCCCGAAAAAAGACCGGGGATTTTCTACCAGTATCTTTAATTCCGGTGCAACCATCGGAGCCATGATCGCTCCTTTTTGTATCATCAAATTAGCCGAAGCCTGGGGTTGGGAATCTTCTTTTATCATTATTGGTCTTTTGGGTTTTATCTGGATGGGATTCTGGGTCTTTGTTTATAAAAAACCGGAGTTGCATCCAAAGATTAATGAAGCCGAATTAATTTATATACAGCAGGATAAGCATGAAGAAATAGAGACGAAAGATGCAAAGGGAGAGATTAAAAAATTGTCTTTTATTGATTGTTTCAAATTCAAACAAACTTGGGCATTTGCATTTGGGAAGTTTATGACCGATGGCGTGTGGTGGTTTTATCTGTTTTGGATGCCGAAATACCTGCAATCGTCGTTCAATTTGACCGGCTCTCAACAAATACTACCGCTTACGATACTCTATACCATTGTGATGTTGTCTATTATCGGCGGATGGTTGCCTACTTATTTTATTGAGAAGAAAGGTATGAATCCGTATGCAGGCAGGATGAAATCAATGTTGATTTTTGCTTTCTTTCCGCTCTTAGCTTTGGTAGCGCAACCGCTGGGAAACTATACTTACTGGTTGCCGGTTGTGATTATTGGTATTGCCGGCGCTGCCCATCAGGCTTGGTCGGCCAATATATTCTCTACGGTGAGCGATATGTTTCCTAAAGCGGCTATTGCCACGGTAACCGGTATCGGCGGAATGGCAGGCGGTATAGGCTCTTATATCATCAATAAAAGTTCCGGAAAATTGTTCGACCATGCCGGTTCTAAGGGAATGGAATTTTTAGGATTCAAAGGTGAACCGGCCGGTTATTTTATTGTATTTATTGTCTGTGCAGTAGCTTACCTGATTGGTTGGTTAGTGATGAAAACTTTGGTTCCTAAATACAAAATGATAACCGTTTAGTTATTTTATTTTTTAGCCGCAAAGAGCGCTAAGAGCGAAAAGGAAACTTTAGATAGTTCAAACTTTGCGCTCTTAGCGTTCTTTGTGGTTAAAAATAACCTTATTCGACTTTCAGGCTATCAGGAACCGTAGGAGGAGGCAAGAGATAAACCGGCGGTCTTTTTCGTAATAAATCGGAAAAATGATTGAAGTTTTTCCTAAAAAGGATACCAACTCCCTGGGTCATTTTAGGGGTCATACTATAAGGAGTCATGCTGTAAAAACTCTCATAATTGCGATAATTATAGTGGTTATACCCTTTCAGTCGGATTTCTCCGCTTTCCGTCAGTTTGTATTCCAAGTCAAAATCGCCGACCAATGGTATATTTTTTTGGTCGCCGTTGTTTAGGTAAGGATTGTCGAGATAGCCAAAATTACCATTGATAATCAATCGATTATTCAACAGTTGACTGGAGAGCAGCACTTCTACTTCCGTACTGGTTTGCTCTCCTTCATACGCCTGATGGAACTTGATTCCTACCAATTTATCGCTCAATAATCCCAACATATTGGAAACCTGAGCGGACAAAGTAGAGGTCAGCAAAGATAAATCGTTATTGAAGCGCGAATCCTCTCTCGTATATTCGGGCGAAGTATAAAACCGGCCAAGCACTAAGAGGTAAACAATTTGACGATTCATCATATCTTCGGTACGGATATAGCTTTTTACCTGCCGGTTTAGTTCGGATGTCGCAGCGGGTAAGTCAAGGTCAAAAGAAATGGACGGACGCACCAAAGGGCCTGTCAACTGTAGGATACAATTAACCGGGATATTGTTGCGGGCGCTTTGTTCGAGAAGTTGTTGGTCCAAATCGCCCAAATTGGCGGAGACCGTATAATTCGCCCGTATATCCATTTCGGCGTTGTAAGGGTCGCCCGTGAAAGTCACCGAACTACCTTCCTGTATATCGAAATTCCGGAAGACTACTTTCTGGAGACTAAAATTGTATTTTCCTCTCTCAATAGCATAATTTCCCAACACTTTCAAAGGCGTTTTTGTTCCGTATTGAATTTGCATATTTCCTGTTCCATAACCGCTTATTTTGTCCCCGGAAAGCGGGTCAGTAACGATTTCAAGACTTGCCTGTGCAGTTGCATTCAGCAACAGATTCAGCCGGATTTCCGTTTTAAAGGTATTGTTGAGATTCACCGGCGTAAAAATTACGGGAGTTATCTTGTCTTTATTTTTAACAGGATCCACTTTCGGCGGTATAAACCGGATAAAATCATAATCCATCACATCCGGTTCATCCATGAAATTCAAAACCATTCGCGTATTGTCCGTATTCTGCATGGAAACATCAATATTTACCAAGTCTTCCGTCCCTGAAATTGTAGCGGTTCCGTTGCCGTAAGCAGTCCCGTAGAACATCGGATTCTTGGTTTTAGTGGCATTGAATACCATGAAATTATCAAAAGCAATATTTGCCGAAAACCGGAAATCATCGAATAAATGATGTCTGACATAACCGTTTACCAAAGCCGCTTTCCCTTTTTCATCAAAAAGCGAGACATTTTTTATGCGGATTTCATCCGGAAAGCATTTTACCGAATCGGTGAAAGAATAATAAGTATTGAGATATTCTATACCGAAACGGCAATTTTTAGCAAACGCATCTCCCTCAATGGTCGGTTTATTCAAATTCCCGAAAAGATGTAAATGCCCCGAAAAACTCCCGGTCAGGTTCTGGGTTACCGAATTCAGGTATTTACGCAGAAAAGCGGCATTGGTATTCCGTGCGTCAAAATGGATGGAAAGTTCTTCTTTCACCGGATAAATAATACCGGAGATACGCACATCGGTCGAATCGTCTTGATAGACATAGCCATTCATCATGACGCCTTGATTTACATCATCCCAATTCCCGCTTAAATTCAAATCACCGAATACAACATTATTGAAAGCAAAATCATTCACAGCCAAATGTGTATATAATTTTTTCGTATGGTAAATATCCTGTGCATTTACATAGCCGGTAGCGAGGCCTCCAAACTCCAAGGATTTGATATTCAATGATTTGAATATGTACTCCAAATCCATTTTATTCAGTTCTACAGCAAGGGTTTCCTGAGGATTATGTGAAACCGCACCATTAATTTTAATATATTGTTCTTCATGCCCGGCCTGTAAATGGTCTATTTTGATCGAAGACGAATCAATTAACAATACAGCGGGGTGAAGCGTCCAAACCGAATCGTTGAACACCAATTCCGACCGGTGGATAGCGATTTCCGTCTGTAAAGCGGAATGATTCTTCTTCGAAAACAAGGCGGATAAATCTATCTTCCCTTTGTATTTTTGCGAATTACCGACCCAATTGAAAGAGGTATTTACGACATTGTTGGAAGCCTCCATGCGAACATTAAATCCAATTCTGTCGTTTTTCTTTTGTAATTGTGTCCCTTCGATGGCAAGCAATGCAAATTTTTTCTCTTTTTGCAAAGTTATCCGACCCAATTCTATTGTCGACCCAGCGATTTTCACTTCCGGTATATCGACTTTCAAGTTGAATATATCCTTGCTATCACTGTATTCGCCGATAATTCTTGTTTGGTTTTTCAATGAAAAAGGCAATGCCAAAATAGTGGAAAAAGCGGTCATATCCCCGATGGTTATATCAACCGTAAAACTATTTTCTGTGTTTTTATTATCCGGCAAGCCGGGTTCGAACAAGGAGGGCAAATAAGCGGCAAAAGTACGCTTGATTGCCGGTAAAACCGTACTAAAAGCATAATTTCCCCGGATTTCACCCCGCATGATTTCCGAGTGGATGCTGAGTATTTTTTCCTGTTCCGACTGTGTCGTACGAAGCAATAAACTATCCAAGAAATAGCTCCCTTTGTCAGAGCTAAACTGTAAATCGGTCAGCGATATCAGGCCCAATAAATTATCAGGATTATTTCCCGTAAAATCGGCATTTAGGTCAAAAGAAAGCAAAGGATTAGTGAATTTTTGCGTAAGATTTAGCTTATCCAACTGTAAATCTGTGGCTTTGGCTGTGAATTTGAATTCCGCATTTTCTCCGTTGAAGTCAAAGAGTCCTTTCGCTTGGATTTTACCTTCCGAACTGTCCAAGTCCAACAAACCTTGAAAACTATTTTCCGAAAATTCTCCGTCTACATTTAAATTATTATAAGTATATCCTTTATAGACAAATTTTTCTACATTTCCATCCACTATCCCCGAAAATTTTTTAGCTTCCGTTTGTTTCGCATCCAAGTGAATATCAAAAACGATTTCCCCATACTTCTCATCATTCAGTAATTTATTCAAACGCAGACTTTCGGAAGAGATTTGCCCTTTTATAAATTGTGTTTTGTCTTTCCCTATCGTCACATTGGCAACAATATTGCCAATCCCCGTATTTAAAATTCCGGACGTCTCCAAATGATTCAGAAATCCGTTTATCTCCCCGCTAAAACCGGCATTTTCCATTTGCTTCACCGATGCGGGCAGGCTAAAAGGCTTTTTGCTGAAATTGTTGATGATCCGCTCAAGTCCTTCGGGCGAAAAGAAAGACTCTTCCACCGCTCCACTGATAAAAATGGCATCCGGATTCGCATCAAAAAGATTTCTGATATTTGCATTTGCCCTAATCATCAAACGATTATAATATCGGCAATACAAATTTTTTATTACAATAGCATCCGGATTTCCGGAAAAATCACCTTCAATATTAATTTTATCCTCAAATTGGGAAAATGCCGGAACAAAAGCGGTTAATTCATTCAAAACAATACCGGAATTCATTAGTCGAAATTGAAGTATCGTATTTTTAAGTCCTTTTCCCTTCGCATTTATTTGGCTGTAATCGGCAGAGATATCGGAAAAAGACAAAGAACTCTTATCCAGATTCAGGCTCAATTTATTGATAAAGGCGCTATCTCTATCTGCCGTCAAATCAAATGCGATGTTTTTCACCTGAAATCCGGATTGCTCTTTAAATCCCAATTTATTGACCTGTATTGCTAAATTTTTATCCGTCACTGTATGGATATGTATCTTTGAAAAAATATCTTTCAAAAGGATATTTTTTGCATTAAACTTATCCGGTATCTGGGGAACGGACTTTATGCAATACGAAAAGACGCCCGAACGCAAACTCAGGGTATTTATTTGTAAATCAATCGAATTATCCGTTTGAGTAGTATCTTGCTTGGCAAAAGCATCAATAATATACTGAATATTTAAGGGAGAATCGTCTGTTTCTTTATTCAGATTGAAGTGAAAAGTGAACAACTGCAAAGAATTGAAGCGCCATTTCTTTTTGAAAAACGGAAGTAAGTCAAAGCCTGCGGCAATTCGTTTGGCTTCAAATAACGTATCGCCGGATTGGTCTTCAAGGTATACATCTTTTAATATCAATTTATTGAATAATCCTAATTCAACTTGCCTGATAGTAACCTTTGTCTTTAGTTTATTTTCCAGATAATGAGCTATTTTATACGAAATATTTTTCTGGAAATAGGGTGTTTGCAACAAGCCGGCAGGTATGGCATAAAACACCGCCGAAAAGAGAAGCAAGCCCCAAACAATGCGTTTGAATATCTTCATTAATTAAATAACATATCCGCAAAGGTAGTAAGTCATTTGCGTTTTCGAAAATTTTTTCGGATATTTGTGAGATTTTAAGTGTATTTTTTTACAATGGACAGTACAATATTGGGAATTGAATCCTCTTGCGACGATACTTCGGCCGCAGTTATCAGAAACGGGCTTGTTTTATCGAATATAATAGCCGGGCAGAAAGTGCATGAAGCGTATGGAGGCGTCGTACCGGAATTGGCTTCGAGAGCGCATCAACAAAACATCATACCGGTTGTAGACCAAGCTTTGAAGCAGGCAGGGATAGCTAAAAAAGACCTTTCTGCCATCGCTTTCACACGCGGACCGGGTCTGTTGGGTTCCTTGTTAGTAGGAACTTCTTTTGCCAAAGGTCTTTCGATGGCATTACGGATTCCCATGGTGGAGGTAAATCATTTGCAAGCGCATGTTTTGGCACACTTTATCAAGGAATATGAATCGGATGACCGGCAACCGCAGTTTCCTTTTTTATGTTTGTTGGTATCGGGTGGAAATTCCCAGATTATTTTGGTTCGCCACTGGAACGATATGGAGGTCGTAGGGCAAACCATCGACGACGCCGCAGGAGAAGCCTTTGATAAATGCGCTAAAATCATGGAATTGCCTTATCCGGGCGGACCGGCGGTCGACCGTTTGGCCAAGGAAGGGAATCCGGATGCTTTCAAGCTCAATAAACCGCATATCCCGGATTACAACTACAGTTTTAGCGGATTGAAAACCTCGTTTTTGTACCTGATTCGGGACGAAATAAAAAACAACCCCTGTTTTATTGAAGAAAACAAAGCCGATCTTTGCGCCGCTCTACAAGCTACGATTATCGACATTCTGATGCAGAAACTGCGGAAAGCCGCCAAAGACTTAAATATAAAGGAAGTGGCTGTAGCCGGAGGCGTTTCGGCCAATTCCGGTTTGCGAAAAGCCTTTGAAGACCATGCCGAAAAATACCGGTGGAAAATCCATATCCCGGCTTTCTCCTACACAACCGACAATGCGGCCATGGTGGCTATGAGCGGCTATTTCAAGTATATGGACAAGGATTTCGCAAGCATGGATTGCGTTCCGTTTGCAAGAGTAGAAATATAATTATGAAGGGAAAAAGAAAAAGGCAAATCCTCTTTGTGCTTGTTTTTTTACTCATTGCATATATCTTTTGCCTGCCCAAGCAACTTTTCGACGTCCCTTACGCTACCGTTGTGACCGACCGGAACGGCGAATTGCTGGGCGCCCGCATTGCCGTTGATGAACAATGGCGCTTTCCGCCTTGCGATACGGTTCCGGAAAAATTCGGCATTTGCCTCACTACGTTTGAAGATCGGTATTTCCGGTATCACCCCGGGGTGAACCCTTTATCAATCGGACGCGCTATTATTCAGAATATCAGAAAAAAACAAGTCGTTAGCGGAGGGAGTACCATCACGATGCAGGTGATCCGTTTGTCGAGAAATAAAAACCGCACTGTTTGGGAAAAATGCACGGAAGCCATTCTGGCAAGCCGTTTGGAATTTCGGTATTCCAAAAAAAAAATCTTAGCTTTATATGCTTCCCATGCGCCTTTTGGCGGAAATGTCGTTGGATTGGACGCCGCTGCCTGGCGGTATTTCGGCCGTCCGGCAAGCCAACTTTCCTGGGCGGAGGCAGCTACATTGGCCGTATTGCCCAATGCGCCCGCTATGTTGCATCTTTCCAAAAACCGGAAATCTTTGTTGGAAAAAAGAAACCGCTTACTGAAAAAATTGCAGGACAAGGGAATCTTTGATGAAACGACTTTCGATTTGGCCGTCAGCGAAGATTTGCCCGGCGAACCGATGCCCTTACCGCAAATTGCACCGCATTTATCAGATTATTTCTATGAAACCAACAGAGGGAAACAGACGGTTTCGACCCTTGACAGAGACATACAGTTGCGCACGGAAGCCGTTTTGGAACGATGGAACCGGGAATTTCTTCAAGGAGACATACGCAACATAGCCGCCATTGTGATAGAAGTGGAAACAAACCGGGTCATCGCTTATTGCGGAAATGTACGGTACAATGAGAATCTGTCGGGAAACCAAGTCGATATTATCCGGTCTGAACGAAGTACCGGGAGCATTCTGAAGCCTTTTCTTTATTGCGCCGCCTTGCAGGAAGGGGAAATTCTCCCCAAGACATTGCTGCCCGATATTCCGGTCAATATCAATGGGTTTTCCCCGCAAAATTTCAATCTGAAGTTCGAGGGCGCTGTACCTGCAAATACTGCGGTAAGTCGTTCGCTGAATATTCCCTTGGTTTCCCTGCTCCGTAAATACAGCGTACCGAAATTTTACGATTTCCTGAAACAGAACCGCATTGCAAACCTGCCTAAACCGGCCGACCATTACGGTTTATCACTTATTCTGGGAGGAGCGGAAGCGCAATTAGGCGATATCGCCAATGCCTACGCCAATATGGCACGAACACTGTCCGGATTGGAAAATACACATTATAGCTTGCGTTGGGATGAAAAAACAAAGAAAGAAAGCTATACTTTCCAACGAGGAGCGGTTTGGCAGGTTTTCGAAGCGATTACCGAAGTAAACCGCCCGGAGCAGATTGATTGGAAATCCCTGCCTTCGATGCAAAAAATCGCATGGAAAACAGGTACCAGCTATGGCTTCCGCGATGCATGGGCTGTGGGTGTAACACCCAAATACGTAGTGGGCGTCTGGGTGGGAAACGCTTCCGGAGAAGGCAAACCGAACCTGACCGGCGCCAAAACCGCCGGCCCTGTGATGTTCGATATCTTTGAACTCCTGCCTGCATCCCGATGGTTCAAAGCGCCGTCCGGAGAATTTATTGAAGCGGAAATATGCCGCTTGTCCGGTCACCTGAAAGGCCGGTTCTGCGAAGAAACAGACACCGTATTAATCTGTCCGAACGGTTTGAGGACAGCGCCTTGCGCCTATCATATCCCTGTAAACCTGACAGCCGATGAGCGCTTACGCGTCTACGAAAGTTGCATAGCAACCGAAAGCGTAGTCCGAAAAAGTTGGTTCGTTCTTCCTCCCGCTTGGGCATGGTTTTACAAACAGCAGCATCCGGAATACAAATCCCTCCCGGCTTTCAAGCCCGGATGCGGGGAAGACAGTTCTCGACCAATGCAATTTATTTATCCGCAGGGAAATACAAAAATTCACCCCGCCAAGCAATTGGACGGCAGCTATGGTAAAATCACTTTCGAGCTGGCGCACAACAATCCGGCAGCTGTCGTTTTTTGGCATATAGACAATGAATATATCTCTTCCACAAGCGATTTTCACAAATTATCGGTCATCCTGTCTCCGGGTATCCATTCCGTCACGACGGTTGATAACGAGGGAAATACGCTTTCTTGTTCGGTAGAAGTGGAGTGAAATTTATGGCTAAACAGACTTTGTATTACCGAAACCTATTTAATTTTTTTTCGATTTGTTATTAAAATATTGAGAAAAATAATTACTTTTGTTCAGTGTTTAGGATTCACATAATTTACGTATATCATGTAACTTTTTTATCATATGAAACGCCATAATTTTCAGACAGTTTTCTTTTTTATTGTCTTTTTCTTTTTACCCTCGGCCGCATCGGCTTGGGGAACTTTAGGGCACCGTATAATCGGTGAAATCAGCGAAAATTTATTGAGTAAAAATGCCCAAGAGCGAATTACCGCAATCATTGGCAATGCAAGTATCGCTATGATTGCCAACTGGGGAGATGAAGTTCGTTCCGATAGCGCCTATAACTACACAACTACTTGGCACTATACTAATTTTGATTCCGGTCTGACACGCGCTGCTTTCGATACCATGGCCGTAAAACAGACCGACGGACAAAATATTTACCGTATCGTTATGCTCACGGACTACTTGAAACGAATGCCCAACGATACGGCCATGCTCAAAATGCTGATTCATTTGGTAGGCGATATGCACTGTCCCCTACATTTCGGACAGGCGGCAGACCGTGGAGGAAATAGTATTCCATGCACATGGTTTGGCGCTGCAACCAATTTACACAGTCTATGGGATAGCTACCTGATAGATTCACAAAAACTAAGCTACACAGAATACGCCATCCATCTGATGCGGGTAAATAACATACCCAATAGCCCGTTTGACGGGCATCTGAACACGATACTCGATTGGGCATGGGACAATTACACAAACGCACAGATAGTGTATGCTTCATCCGGCGAAGTATACAAGCATTATGAATATACTTATCATTACAAAAATTTATGGGAGCGTAGTTTGGTAAAAGCAGCCGAGCATCTTGCTTCCTTATTAAATTATATCTATCAATAATTTTCAATATAACATTCAAAAACAAATTTATGAAGATGAAACAAGTCAAAAAAATTGCTTTTTTAGTCATGACGATGGTTTTGGTTTATCATACAGCTATAGCCCAAACCATGCTGAAAGGTCAAGTGGTAGACGCCGGAACAGGCGAACCGCTTGTTGGCGTTTCGGTTACTACCCCGGACAAGACCGGCGGTACGATAACCGGTGCTAACGGCTACTTTACGCTAAGTACTTCGGCAAAAACGTCGCTGGTTTTTACGTATCTCGGATACGAAGACAAGACTGTTCCTCCTACAGGGAAAGAAGATTTAGGCGTCATTTCGCTGGAAACAAAAGATATCGCACTAAACGAGGTGCTTATTTCCGCATCTATTGTGCGGAAAGACCGGTTGGTACCGATAGCTGTTTCAAATATTACCATGACGCAAATCGAAGAAAAATTAGGTAATCAGGAGTTTCCCGAAATTTTGAAATCGACTCCCTCTGTCTATGCTACCAAAGATAACGGCGGTTATGGCGACAGCCGTATCACTTTGCGTGGGTTCAATTCGGAAAACGTAGGCGTGCTTATCAATGGGATACCGATGAATGATATGGAAAACGGCCGGTTGTACTGGTCCAATTGGAGCGGACTGTCCGAGGTGACGCAGCTGATGCAGGTACAACGCGGATTAGGCGCTTCTAAATTAGGTTTATCATCGGTAGGCGGAACCATTAACATCGTCACAAAAAATACCGATGCCAAAAAAGGCGGCAGTATTTACTATGGTACGGGCAACAATAATATGCAAAAACTCATGTTCAACATATCCACCGGCTTAATGGACAATGGTTGGGCAATCACCTTATTGGGCGGCAAGGAAACAGCCGATTCACGCGGAGGCGTGAAAGGCACTCAATATGAGGCATGGAATTATTTCGCCAATATTTCAAAAGTGATTAATGCCAGCCATCGCTTGTCGTTTACCGCTTTCGGCGCTCCGCAGTGGCACAACCAACGCTCTCAAAGATACCTGATAGAAGATTATAAAAACAGTCCGGACGGCGGCAATATGAACTGGGGATACGGTTATATCAACGGGAAAGAGACCGGTGGCGGATATGGATACAATGTCTTTCACAAACCGCAATTGTCTTTGAATCACTTCTGGACAATCGACGATAAATCGTCATTGACAACCTCGGTTTATGCTTCTATGAGCCAGGGCTATGGAGGCAGGGCATTCGGAGAAAACAGCAATTGGATATCACTGAACAACTCGACCGGAAAACCCTACGCCGATACCAAGCGTACGCCTGACGGTTTGTTTGATTTTGAATCTGTCCTCAAAGAAAACGCCGCTTCTATCAATGGCTCCAAGGCAATATTGGGCGCAGCCATGAATTCCCACGACTGGTACGGCGTGCTGAGTTCTTATGGGAATCAGCTTACAGACGCGATAAAATTTACCGGCGGTTTCGACGGCCGCTACTACAAGGGGTATCATTATAATAAAATTACCGATTTATTGGGTGGCGCTTACTACATAGACAATGGTATCTATGGTCGTCCCAACAATACCCCGCTGAAAGTAAATGATAAAATAGGTTATGACGAAACCGGAGAGGTGTTGTGGACCAGCTTGTTTGCACAAGCAGAATACCTGAAAGACGCATTTTCGGCATTTTTATCAGGCTCTTTTTCTGCTAACTTTTACCGTTGGCACAACGACGGCGCAGCGCCTTTAGACCCTGAAACCGGAAAGGTCGATGCGGTAAACGGCAAACAAATATCGAAATGGATTAATTTCTTACCGTTCAGTGTAAAGGGGGGCGTAAACTACAAATTTGCCGACTATCACAATGTATTTCTCAACGGCGGTTATTTTACCCGCGCCCCTTTCTTCAACAATTCGTTTGTCAACTACACCGTTGTAGTCAACAAAAATGCTAAAAGTGAAAAAGTATATACGGCGGAAGCAGGTTACGGATTCCGGGATGCGGATTGGGAAATAACTTTCGACGGCTACTACACGGTTTGGAAAGACAAAGGATTGGTACGTTCCATCGGAAATGCCACGGCGAATATTCCGGGTATCAATGCCCAACATACCGGGCTTGAATTGGAAGCTATCTATAAACCGCTGCCCTCTCTCGAAGTGAAAGGAATGGCATCGGTCGCCGACTGGATTTGGATGAATGATGTGGAATTTACATTATATGATGAACTGACCCAAACAAATCTGGGTACTTATAACGCCTATTTAGGCGGCGTACATGTCGGTAATGCCGCACAGATAACAGCTGCCTTGGACGTGAATTGGAGTCCGTTCAAAGACTTCCGGATAAACGGCAATATCAACTACTTCGGTAAAAACTATGCCAATTTCACACCGGAGAACAAGACCAACATCAAAGACAAGGTGGATTCATGGCAAATGCCGGATTTCTACACGGTTGACCTCGGATGTAACTACAAATTCAAATTAAGTAGTATGGACGCCACTATTTATCTGAATGCGAACAATCTTTTCAATACCGAATACATCAGCGATGCTACGGACGGCGTCAATCACGATGCGCTTACGTCATTGGTGTATTATGGCTCCGGAAGAACATGGACTGCCGGTCTGAGAGTAAGATTTTAATTTTTAATTCTTCAACTAAAAAATAAAAATATTATGTATAAAAAAATATCATACTTGTTCATAGCGGCAATGCTTACATTGTTTGCCTGTAACGATGAAACGCTTAACGATATCTATAGAAGCATTGATGATAAGAATGCCGAAAACGGATTGGATGTCGTAAAAAAGAGCATCGAATACGAGCTTACCGCTGCCGATTATTCAACCATCAGTACGGCAGCCTTGATAAAAGCCGCCACAGCCGCCGATTCGGCCTTGGCAAGAAGCGTAAACACAGCAAAAGCCCTGAATGAATTTACCGCTTCCGACGATTATATTCCGGCGATAATAGCAAAAGCCTTTCCCGCACTCAACAAAGGTTCTAATGCAAAGATTAGCTATAAATATGCGGAAACCCGCTCGGAGAAACTAAACAATTTGTCGAAAGCATCTTACGTTTTGACTGCAAATGATTACAAACAGGTCTGGGGTAGCGACGTGGATTACGTAACGGCGCTGACGCCGGCCCAATCACCGCAGACAAAGATTCCGGCTGTACTTGCAGCGAACGTTTCCGGAGCGGCCAACGGAGATTATAAAATTGTGCAATACAATTATTCCCCCGCCGAACCGGAAGTTTCGGTAGCGGAAGTTCAGTATGTTTTTGCCGATTTCGAAGGAATGCCCAACGGCTCTACGGCTCCGGTCACCATTCCGGGATGGATTAACAAGGATGTTACCGGCACAAGGTTCTGGCAATGCCGGATTTTCAGCGGAAACCAATACGCTCAGTTTTCGTCCAACGGCACGAATGAAGAAAATACCATTTGGCTGATAACAAGTCAGATTGACCTGACTGCCGGAATTGCGCCTCAACTTTCATTCGACGTTACGGGCGGCTATTACAAAGGCGACCTTTTCTCGGTTTGGGTATCCGAAAATTTCAACGGAACCGAAGCCGGTATCGCTACCGCTACATGGACGGATATCACCGCTAATTTCGATATTCCGACTACGCCCGAAATACCGGCTGCGGCGTATGGTACGTTGCGACCTGCCGGAACCATGAATTTTGCGCAATATGCAGGTAAAAAAGTATATGTAGCTTTCAAATATGCGGGAAACGGCGTAGGAAATGTGGCTACCACCACTTATCAGATTGATAACGTAAAAATAGCGGAAACAAAAAGCAGCATGAATGTGGCGTCTTCGGCCATACAATACGGCGCCTATCAGTTCGACGGAAGTGCATGGAAGGAAGTGGCGGCAAGCGCCAATATCGTAGTGCTACAGCCGGACGATTATACGGCGATGGGTGTGAGCAATCTTTCTACGACAACCGCCCCGAATTATTTGCCGGTCTTGCTGTCGCAAAAATATCCGTTCGCACAGGAAGGTAACGCGAGGACAGTGGTTTACAGAACATCTTCGAGCAATTATGCCGACGACTACACTTTCACGGCCGGTCAATGGACGCCCGTATCCGACATTGTGGATAAAACGGAGCAATTTGTATTCAGCAATATCGGCTGGCTGTTCGACCCCACCGTCGTATTGACCTTAATTGATAGAAGCGATGTTAAAGTACAAAAGTTCATCGATTACATCCATTACGAACATCCGGATAAATGGTACCCTCGCGAAGCTGCCAGCGCCGGCGTTACCACCTATACCGAAAACGGGCGCCACTACTACTTCAACGAAGACCATTATTATGGTTTCAATGCTTATTACGCTGAAATTATGTACGACCCCACCCGTTTGGCCAATGGCGATGCGGCAATCAAAGCGCTTGCCGGGAACTCGGACGCTTTGTATGCATTTTACGACCAAAGGCTTGAAGAATCTTTGCCCATTTTTGCCGCTTTGACTTATCCGACCATGCAATCGCAGGTTTCGGGTGTTGACCAACTGTTGAAAATCAGGGTACAGCACTACTTCAGCACGGCTGACAGACGCTATTTCGAACATACGCTCAAATGCGTCAAGTCGGGAACAAGCGA
>JAITNQ010000199.1 GCA_031290435.1 Candidatus Symbiothrix sp.
CCGATCCACCGCCGGACGAGAGAATCACCCTGCGGGTTTCCGACCAAATATCCCGTGCGTTCGCTTTGCGCGTCCGTACGCGCCAGTAATAGGTTCCACCGTCTTCCTTGATATTCAGTTGTACGTTGGTATTGAATTGGTTGTCTGTAGTTTCCCGCGTACAGACGATATCGGTAAAATTTGCATCTGTAGCCAATTGCCACACATAGTTGTCAATTTCGTCAATCGCGCTCCACCGAAATACAACCGGGATTCGTACCTGTGCGTAATCGTCGGGGTAAATCAATTGTGCTTTCGCCATTTCGGACGGCAACGCGCCCAGCACGCGCGGCGCAAACTCGTTACCGTAACGGTCCAATACCGCAACAGCGATCCGGTGCGAACTGGTGCTGACGCCATTGGGTAAAGTATATCGCTTGGCATATGAAACGCCTAACAGATAATCGGATTTGGAAAAGACCGAAGGGTCGTTTATCCGGGCTATCGGTACGGCGTAAACAGCATAGCGGACGCTATCGGTCGTTTCGTTGTATAGCCAAGAGATGATGCTTCCCATGGGCGGATTGAAAGTAATCATGCCTTGGTCGTTCGCCGGTTTCCAGCCGATAGCCGGCGTCAGCGCATAGTTGAAAAAAACGTTGGTTTTGAAGTGATTACGAAAACTTATATCATACACCCAGCCCCGCGTATTATAAAAGACATGACCGGGGGCGTCGTCTTTGGCGGATAAGCGATTCCGATTAGATTGCGCCGCCAATTCGGGCACGGTATAAGCGGCGTCCGTTTTTTCCGCATATTTGTAAATGGCCATACTCGAATAAAACTGTACGCCGAAACGATTGGCCAAATCAGCCCACCAGGGACAGAGTTTGTTGTAATCCTGACTTCCGCCTGTTTTCCAATAGAGTTGCGGCGAAATATAATCGACCGTTCCCTGTTTCAGCCAAGCCAAGGGGTCACAATAGATTTCCTGATACATATTGCCGCCGGTGATACCGGAAGGCAGGGTAATTCCTTCTTTGGCCGCCACCGATGCATCGGTAGTCCAGATGCCGAAAGGCGAAACGCCAAATGTAACCCAAGGGCGGACAGCTTGGATGGTATCATAGACATCGGCAATCATCCGGTTCACATTGTCGCGCCGCCAATCGTGTACGTTCATGCCGGCCGGTTTATAGGTCGCTTGTGAAGCGGCGTCTTGATTCGTAGTGCCGCCGTAAGGATAGAAATAATCATCGAAAATAATCCCGTCCACATCGTATTTATTTAAGATATCGCCTACAACATGCTTAATGCGCATCCGTACTTCCGGTAACGCCGGGTCGAGCACCACATTGTTGGTATACCAAAGCAACCATTCAGGATGGGTTATTTCGTAATTCAAAGCGTTGCTGTTGGCTTCCGTCCATCCTGAACCATCGCGACTGTAGCGGTAGGGATTCAACCATGCATGACATTCAAGTCCCCGTTTATGACATTCTTCGATGACAAAAGCCAGCGGGTCGTAACCCGGATTGGTTCCGCGTGCAATACCTAAATCGCTGCTCCAAGGTTCAAAAGCGGAGTTATACAGCGCGTCGCAACGAGAACGGACTTGAAAAAATACCGTATTCATATTCAATGTTTGAATAGAATCAAGCATTTTCAGCATTTCGTTTTTTTGCGCCGTGGCGCCGGATTCTTTCGGCCAATCGATTCGGGTAACCGTAGCGATCCACGTAGCCCTCATTTCCCGTTTGGGGGACTGGGCTTGTAAAGATGCAACGGTTGTAAGCATCCAGATCAGGCACAATAGACTGAGCCTACTGCGGATGCTCACTGACGAGAGCTTATTTCTGTATTTTTTATGCATATTATTTAATTGATTAATACCTTAACTGTTTCCACGCGGTCGTCCTGCTGCACTTTCAACAGATACAAACCTTGCGGCAATTTGCTTTTTATCGGGAACGAGAGGATGTTTGAAGTCATTTTATCAAAAGTTTGTGATTGCAATTTCTGTCCGGAAAGATTCAATAACTCCAGATGAACGGTTTTTCCCGGATTGTCTAATCTCACAAAGATTTTCCCATTCGTTACCGGATTGGGATAGACCGTAAAATCCGCCGTTTGCGGAATTTTGATGCCTGTGCCCGACGCGCCGTTGTAAATCAAAGCGATTTCCTTCAATGCGATAGTATAATTCGCACCAATCGTATTGCTCGTTTCGATACCGAAATTTACCTTATTGAAATACAACGGATAAATGGTTATGTCGGCGTCTTCAAACAGGGAAGCTACGGGCACCGAAAGGTCAAAATCGGTATTGGCAGGGAAAGGTGCATTGATTGTATAAGTTGATAAAACTCCCTTAGCAGCATTGTTGGCATGCAGGTAAACAGCCACGTTTTTCAGTTGCAGACTACCGATATTCGCCACGATTTTCACCGTATCGGGAAGTCCGTAAAGGCGATACTCTTTTGCGAGCTGAACAAAAGGCAAGCGTCCGGTTTTATAGGTAAAATTGACGGCAGCGCCATGCTCCCAAGCAGCCGGCACATGGTCGGTATTGAACGTCATATCCGGCTTTAATTCGTTAATTGTACTGATCGTCCATTCGTCGGGGATGAATACATCGCTTAGCTCGCGTGGTGCAACCGGATTTTCTACCGTAACATAAATTGTATCTGACAGTTCACCCAATGCCCCTACGGCATAAGTTGTTCCATTTGACAAGGCTTTTAATACGCCGTTTTCAACTACAACTATCGTTGGATTTTCGACTTTCCATGCCAAAACTTCCGCTAAAATGGGTTGCTCTCCATTGGCGGTAAGCGCTGATACTTCTATTTCGTAATTGTTCCGGTTGTCGATTAATATAGAATCAAGAAGGATATCCACACCGGAAGTCGGCGTAGGTATAACGTTGATTTTCGCAGTGATAGCACCGTTATAAGTAGCCGTCAGAATGCCGGGTTCGGTGCCGGTACAGGTAAATTTATTGCCGTCCACGACGCCCAATTCGGCGGGGGCGGACAGAACTACGCCGCTTAAATCGTGGTCGATTAGTACGCCATACTGATTGTATGATCGAAAATGTATTTCACAGACGCCGTATTGAGGTATCTTTATGAGGGTAGAATGGGGAGCGATTGTTGTTATGACATTATCCGCAGGACAGGTGGCCACCACAAAAATACTGTTGGCCACGGCGCGTTCCGATCCGTCGCTCGTGCTGTTTACCGCTGCTCCGTATTCGGCAATATGCATTGCGCTCGAACCGCCGCCATCCATATTCATGGCATCGTATGCGCCCGCACTTTTCATGATCGTTCCAAGTACTCGCGTAGTGCAGCCATTCGATACACCGCGTCCGTCAACCACGCAGAAAATAACCGAATCTTTTGTCATCGAATATCCCAAACCCGTGCGCGGGTGCAGTTCGTTCCAAAAATTACTTGTTTCTACCACGCCGTTCTTTATAATGGGGGCGTAATTGTCGCCGCCGGTCATTTGGGTAAATTCGGTTTTAATGTTGCCGTCCAAGTTCAGATTCAGATCCAGTTCGATTGCATCGCCAACCGAAAGCGTATTCAGTTTTTCGGCTGAGGCGCCATGTCCGGAAAGCACTGCTTTTCCTTTGGGAATAGCCATATTGCCGGTGTTTTTTTCGATTTTGTTTACTTTGGCGTGCAAGCTGCGGTTGACTCCCCATGCATCGCCGTTAATGAGTTCAATTTCCACTTCCGTACCGTAAGCGTTGGTATGGGTATATTTACCGTTGAATTGATTGTAGAGTTTCAGATCGTTTTCGCCGCGGGTATGGTTGATGCTGCTGATGGCCCAGGTTTCCGTTCCGGATTTCAAATTTCCGGCGTATTGCATCATGCCGATATACGATAGTTTGTCAGCGCCGAACGCATACACCTGCCGACTACCCGGAATTTTAGCAATTTCGCTGTTAATCATATTACCCGACACGGGATAACCGGCATAAGTCGCCCCCGTATCGTAGAAGTCGCCGTTGGTTCCGGCAAAATAGAATGTGCCGTCAGTCGAAAGACGTTTCGCTGTAGTTGTGGGTGTTTCGCCGCCATAGATAGAGTCGCGGCCCAACGCCGCACGTATCGTAATATTAGGGTTGGTTACGTCTGCTATCAAAAAATGAACATCCAACCGTTTGGAGGGAGCCGTAAGGCGTAAGCTCATGTATTGTGTACCCGGGCCTACCTGATGGTTTTCAAGCGTATCCACGTTATATACTACACCATCCAGATTAATCGTTTGGGAATAAACGATGGCTGCGAATAATAACAAAATGAGTGATAGTAGCGTTTTTTTCATGATTGCAACATAGTTTAAAGTATTAAGTATTAAAGGCAGGGGGATTACTCCCCCTACCTTGTTTAACGTTTATTTAATTATTACTTTCTTCGTAATAATTTCCCCTTTGAGCGTTTGTACGGATACAATATATATACCTCTGTTAGCTATTGTTATTGAAGACTTTCCTTGCGCTTTTTGTACCAACTGACCAACCAGATTAAACACTTTTATGTCGGCTGCATTTTCGCTCAATCGCACTTGATTGCCCGATACGATTACGTTGACGGCATCTTTATTAACAAGATGGATAGCAGTTCCGCCATCAATTTTTAATTCGTACACTCCATAACCATTGTCGACTGAATAGACATAAATAGTAGCCACATCGGCGGTTACTTCCACACTTGATACTACTGCGCGCGCGCCATTACTTGCTGTGCCCATACCTGCATCGGGGAATGTCCATAGCGAAGTCATATTTTTGAACTCTCTGTTGGCATCGGCATATTTGAACAGGCGATAAGCATAACCCGGAGCAGCAGCGCCGTCGGTTGAAGAAATAAGAAGATAATATTCGCCGCCAAATTCAAATTCAGTTACGCCATTACCACCGGTTTTTACCGTTCTACCTGCGTCGTCGGTAGCAGCAGCAATCAACGTACCGTTATCGTAGAAACCGTCAACATAGTTGCCGTTCATATCAACCAGCGTTGCCAGCGTACCAAAATAGTCGACGTAGAAATAATTTTCGTCAACCGGATAGGTTTGAGGCGCCCAAGAGCTGGGATTTAAACCGGTAAGTCCCGTACCTTCGACACCGTTGTCAATAGTAATAAGTTCTGCGTCACCGGCTACTCCGTTTTCGATAACCCATTTGAAAACTTCAAACCCATTCGAGTTAGCTGCTATAATATAACCGTTGCCTTCCACATCGCCATATACTCCGAAAGCATCAATACGAGCAGTGGCTAAGGGGGCATAGTCGGGATTGTCAAGCAGAATTTCGCTAATAATCAGTTTTCCTTCTCCTGTTGTTTCGTCAACTTTCCACACTTGGAAAGGCTGTGCGTTTGAAGTAATACAGTTACCTAAAAGGATATGTCCTGCAGCGTCTAATTTAATATCGTTGTAACGCAGTGTTCCTGCATCTTTTACAGCACCTTCAGAATCTGTGTATTTGAAATAAACAGCATCATTTAATACAATCGCCGGAAGGCGTTCGCCTGTTGCACCTTCAATCACAGTCAGTTGATGCAATCCTCGGTCGGGGAAATATATTTTCCCATTTTTAGCTGCCATACCGCGTACCATTTGAGCGGCGCTTGCTATCGGATTGGCTGAAAAGTTGTCCATTATATTAGAAATCAGCCAATTATTTTTCAATGTGTAAGTATTGCCGCTTACTGTTTTTGCCGGATAGCTGTAAGGGTCTTGAGCGGCAGCAGCAGCTAAGGCTACAAAACTTGCGGGACCTGTCAAACTGTGTGTTGTACCGTCAAACAAAGCAACTGCTTTCACATTTACCTTTTTACCCACTGCGTAGCTAATTCCTGCGGCCTTGAGTACGATTGTGTTCGTTTCGTCGGTCAGCGTAAGCGTTGAAGCATCAACAGCGGTAATTTTCAAGCCTTCGATATATACCAGTTCGTTGGTATATTGGTTGGCGGCATCGGTAAGCACAGCCGACAGCAGAAGCGTTTGAGCTGTGGGCAGCGAAGCGGATTCTTTTGCCGTTACTGCGGCTCCGGTCAGCTTTCCGCCTGCGGCGGCAGTTCCGCTTACGGTAATTTTATCGCCTGCAACAATGCCGGGAGCGGCGGCAAAGGTAACTTCCAAACCTGCGGAAGCATCCTGAATGTACGCTACTGTTCCGTTAATATAGGTAACAACGCCTTGCGCATCGGTTGCGCCTGTCAGCGCCCATACTTCGGCACAAGTAGGAATGTATGCGCCGAATTTGGCATACAGCGTGATGTCGCCTTCCGTTCCTGCGGGGATAGACGTAACTTTTTCGCCCGAAAAATCAGCATTTTTATACCAGCCGAGGAATGATTCACCTTCCTTGTAGGGGTCGGGAATCACGACGGCAACGCTTCCATCGTAGGTAGCAGGACCGGCAAATGCATGTTTCCAAGAAGGAACAAATGCAGTGGTTTGTCCCGCTATGACGTAACTGGCTGAAGCAGGCCATGAAGTACGCTGTCCGTTAACAAAAAACGCCGACGTTTCATAGCGCCAATAAGCATTATCGGCTTCTTCTATTGCTGCGATACTTTGAGTAGCTCCGGTGGCTACGATATAATCGTGCAGCCATTGCCATTTGGGCGAAGTCAACACAACATAGAATCCGCTTGCCGCAAAAGTCGGAATACGAACGACCGGGTCGGCAGCCGCCAGAATTACATCCAGCGTTTCCCATGTGTACCATGTCGCCGTTTCCGCAACATTGTTGGCCGTATTGTAATCCTGATTAAATGTGACAAGCATATCTGCTTTATTTGTCCACCCGTAATCATTGGTTACACCTCCGTTCAACACGTAGGTGATGTTTCCACCCGCTGCAAATGTCATTACAGACATGCAGCACGCCATCAATAATAAAGTAATTTTTTTCATGATCAATTAAATTTATATTTACATAATTTATACGGACTTCTAAAGCTATCCTTTTTATATTTGATTTTTCACAGGGCCGAAGTCCATTAAAACCCTGTGAAAAATCAATATCTCTTTTTTATTTTCTCACTTTGAGCGTTTTTTCGCTACTTCCTGTATTTATTTTAATCAGGTAAAAGCCTTTTGCATAGCGTGCCATATCAAGCGATAAAGTGTTCTTTCCTACATTCAATCCGAATGTATGCTTATTGAGCGACACACCCGTTATCGAATAAACGGCAATAGAGGCAGGTGAACTTTCCGCACTGTTAATTACAATATGGCAGTTACCTGCGGCATCGTAATAACTGTAACAGGATCCCAATGCATCAACGCCGGTAATTGCCGTCGAACCTGTGAGATAAACCGTAACAAATGCCGACGGCTCTGTCAGTCCTTCACTGTTTTGAGCCCTTACGCGGAGATAATAAGCGCCCGGATCCAAATCACTGTAAACGGCGCTGTAAGTAAATGCCTCGACCGATTTCAGTGTTGTTCCGCGTGTCGGGAAGGTCGAATTTTGCGACAATTCGGCACGGAAACCTTTTGAATTTTGCACTTGCCAACTGATTTCAATTTCAGTACCGGCAATGGTAGCCCCATCGATAGGCGAAACAAGTACCGGCACCGGTACCGGCAACTCTTCGGTAACAAAATAAATCCGTTCCGAAATGGCCTGTATTACGCCCAACACAGCTTTCACACGTGCATAGTAAGTAGTCGCCGTGGACAGAACTCCGTCGGGTACATTTGCCGTTGTTGTTTGAACAGTGGTTGTATAAGCCATTGTGCTGAAATCGGATTTAGCTGAAATTTCGAGCGTGTATGTTGCGCCCTCGCCAATGTTTGTCCACGAAAATTCGGGCGTCATCGACACATTCACAGCCGCATCGGCGGGCGAAATCAGTTTAAATTTAGCGCCATTGAAACTACGAACTTCCGAAACGGCAAGCAGTGCGTTTGCTTTGAGCGATTTAACCCGCCAATAATAAGTCGTATTTTCTTTGATATTGGCTTGTAAACCCGAGTTAAACGCTGCCTCCGTTGTTTCGCGTGAAGCAATCGGCTGCGTAAAATCGACGTTTGCCGACAGTTCCCACACATGATAATCGGCGTCGTTTGTCGAATCCCATGTGAACAGAGCGGGTAAAACTACATTTTCTGCATTATCGGCAGGATAAGTGAGTTGCACGGCAGCAAGGCTTGTCGCCGTTTCGCCCAAAACACGCGAAGGAAATTCGTTTCCATAACGGTCATAAACGGCTACGGCTATTTTATGGGTCGATGCGTTTACTTCTGCGGGCAAGGTGTAACTTTTCGAGTAGGCAATACCCTGCAAATATTTTGAAGACGTAAAAGCGTCAGCATCGTCGCGATTGGCATTCGGTAGCGCATAAATGCAGTAACGCACATTGTTGTCGGTGTAATTCCATGTCAGGTTTTGTCCCGACAAGGCAAGGTTATCCACCAAGGTTTGAGTAGGAGCCGTTTTCCATCCGTAAGCCGCACGCAAGGCAGGATGTTGGTACGAATTGGCTTTTAAGGCATTAAGTGCCGTTTGCGTCAAATTGTTGGTGCGAAAAAAGACGGCGCCTGTCGTACCATTGAGGTCGGCGTCTCGATTGACTTGCACTTCGGCAGGCAATTCGGTCGTAGCATTGCTGTAACTGCTCGTATTGCTCGAATAATAATGCCGACCAAACCGGTTGGCTATTTTCGCCCACCATGGACTCAGTTTTGAATAGTCGGTGCCTGAGCCGATAGCCCAATACAGTTGTGGTGAAATATAATCAATCGAGCCATCGCTGAGCCATGCCAAAGGATCGCTGTAAATGCCGTTGTACTGCCAATCGCTGCCTACCGGCGACTTGTCAACACCGTATTTGGCTGCCACCGATGCGTCCGAAGCTGCTACGCCCGCCGGTCCGATACCAAAAGTAAGGTAGGGTTTCAGACTGTTGATACGCACCTGAACATCGCGTACCATCCGGTTTACATTGTCACGCCGCCAATCGGCTCGCGACAATCCCAAGGGGTTATAAACTTGATATTGAGCATTGTCTAATGCATCGCTTATTCCTTCAACATAAAAATAATCGTCGAAAATAACGCCGTCCACATCGTAATGGGTGATAATGTCTTCAACCACATCGCATATCCGCTGCCTTACTTCCGGCATTCCCGGATTGAGAATTTTGGTATAACTGCCGTAATCAAGTAACCAATCGGGGTGCAGTGCAGCATAATCATTCGGCAAATTGCCGTGAGATTCGGCCGAAGTGGAATAACGGTAAGGATTCAGCCATGCATGTACTTCGATTCCCCGTGTATGAGCTTCTTCGATGATGTAGGCCAGCGGATCCCAACCAGGATCATCTCCACGTATCGACGACAAATAGGCGCTCCAAGGCTCGTACTGAGAATTGTAGAAAGCATCGCTCATTCCCCTTACCTGAAAAAATACCGTATTAAAATTAGCGGCTTGCAATTTGTTGAGAATCGTGAGTAAACCTGATTTCTGGGCATTACGGACTGTCTCGCGAGCAGCTTCATTGTTTCCAGTGGCGGCGGGAACAGTGGCTGTCGGCCAATCCAAGCGCCAAACAGTCGAAAGCCAGGTAGCGCGAACATCCCGTTTGGGTGATTGCGCCACGGCTAATCCGGAGATTAGCAGAAAAAATACGAATAAGACAGTGCCAAAGGCAGGGGATCCCGCGTCAAGCGCGGGATGACAAGCCTTTCTTAGGTACGTATTTTCAATTTTTATCCTATTTATCTTCTTCATTTGTATTTTGTTTTTTCAGTCGGTGCGCGACTTTAAGTCGCACTCCGACTAAAGCCCCCTTCAGGGGGTGGGGGTTAAAACAATTTTGATTTATTGTTATTTATTGCCACACCATAAACATCAACACCTTCGACAACATGTTCGAGAACCTTCGTTTTAGCGTTGTAGCGCATCAAGCCGGATTTCACTTCGTTGGGATAGGCCGAACGCAGGCCGAAATAGACGTCGCCGGTGGCTTCGTCCAAGGTGAGTTGGCATATTCCGATATATTCGCCCGACGAACCTTCGCCTTTTCCGTTTTCGGTAATCGGGATAACGCTTTTTCCATCGGCCGTTTTCAGCAGGTAGGGAGCGAGTGCGCCTTTCGATCCGCCGATTGCGTTGAGTTGCTCCGGCGTACAACGGTAAATGCCTTCATATCCGGTATCGTAAATCGTAAAGTAGATTACTCTATTCTGGGCATCCCAAACCAATGATTTCGGAAGCATGCCCGATAAAGCCACTCCGGCTGCGGGCGCAGGGAGGCCGCCTGTAGTCGTTTGTTGCAGAATATCGGCTTCGGTAAAGCGGAATATTCCGGTTCCATTATAGGTTTTGCAGCAAAACCACGTTCCGTCTATTCTCGTAAAACAAGCGTTCATGGAGCCATAACTCCAACCGTTGTTGTAATAACCCAGCAAGGCATTCTGCACATAGTAGGGGTATTCGGAAAGAGAATAAATTTTATTGCGTTCCGTCAACCCTATTCTGCTGATGCCGGTATTCCGGTTGGCAAAATACAAGTCTGAACCATCAATACATCCGTAAAACGGGTCATCGAATGCAGCTGCCGTATTACTCAACATGGTTTCCATTCGCGAGCCGTCTTTGGCCATTATCTGAATGCGCCCGTCGCCCATATTACCGTCTTCGTCGTTCACATAGATAAATTGCGTACCGCAATCCAATATATAAAGAGACTGGTCGTTGAACAGAATGTTTAGCGGGTGTTTTCCCGACGAAATGCCCATGTCGTAAGGCGTAACATTCATGCCGACCGGTTTGTCCGCCGCCAGCTTGAGCGCCATAATATTGCCGTTTTTCACTGCATAATACAAAGTCGAAACTTCTTTATTATAAGCTACCTGCACATTGATTTTACCTTCTTCCAGCAGACGTCCGCCTAATTTTACCTGCAAGCGCACGGCTTGCGAACCTACGTGTGCAAACTTTATTTTGCCCGGATTGGGTTCGTTGGAAGTCGTCATCACGTGGCCGTCCGCATCGGTAGTCCCCGCCGGAAAAATCCACGTGTATTCTTCCGACAAACCTTCCGGGTTCGGTAATTCTACCGAGATATTCACCGGGGTAGAGAGCACTTCGCAGATGCCGTTTTCGTCCTCAATGGGGTCGAGTGTCATGATGGGCACAATGTCCTTAATCATGATGGGTTGCGTTTTGCTCTGGTTGCCGATGACCAGTTTTACCTTATAGGTGTCGCCAACTGTAAATTTATGCGTGACCGTTTCACCCGTAGCGGTTGCCCCGTCGCCGAAATCCCAAGTGCACTGGCCTTCCACTTTGGAAATACTGGTAAATTCGACTTGTGCGCCTACATAATAATCCAACTGGTAAGAGTTGTCGATTATCTTGTAATCAAAAGCTACGGCGGCAGAGGGTAAATCTTCCACTTCCGGCATATTATCCATACAGCCGAAAGTAAGAAATCCCGCCAGACAACTTAACAGATACAGTTTGAAATTTATTTTTGTTTTCATACGAACATAATTTTAGATGATATCAAATTCTTTAGTTACCGCTAATCCGTATATGCCCTTTTTGTCGTAAACCCGCAGGATAGCGTTCGATTTATAGGTGCGTTTATACAGCACATTGTAGCCGCCGGTAGCGTTTTCAATCAACTTATCGAAAGTAATACTCTCATACAGCGCTTTGATTGCTTCGGGCGCCGGCCGGTTACCGCTGCCTGCGGGAACTTCCTCAAAAGCGTCAACGTCACTACCCGAAGCTTCATCGTAATACGGATGGTTATATTCTATGTCGAAGTTTTCAACCAGACCCATTTCCGACATCATCTTTTTATAGTCGGCATACTTCATCAGTGTTTGGAGACTGTCCTTAAACTGTTTTGCAAAGCCTTCGCCGAAATAGGTATTCATTTGATCGTAATCGAACGTTACTTCGGGGTTTGTCCACGAAAACGATTTCAGCGTGCTGCTGACCGGAAATTCGGCTTTGAACGTGTAAGCGTGAAGCGAATCCGACCATACGGCCAGCGAGTGTGGATATTCCTGTACTTTCTGGGAAATACGCTTTTCTTCCGATTGAGTGGAGATAACAGCGTAGGTAAACGTGGTTACCCAGGGACAAGATACCGATTTTTCTATCATTTCAACAACATTGTACCATACTTCCGAATGGTCGATATCGGCCGCTGTAGTATAATACTGTACGGTAAACGGCATATTGGTTGCGGCGCTTACCGCTGAACTTCCGATTTCCCAATAAACTTGCGGTCCTACATTGCCGGTAATCACGTTTTCGTCGAAAAAGTCATGTTTTTCACACGAAGTGAAGACGAATGCCAGCAAACAAATTGTAATATATATTAAATTCTTCATTTTCAATTTTCAATTGTAAATTATTATTTCCATTCGATTGAATTGTTGCAGAACGCTTTCTCGCTGGTATTGTAGGCCCAGATCATGCGTTTTTTCAGCCATTCGGGATTTTTGTAGGCGCCCAGCCGTTCCAACTCTTTCTTGTTATATTTGTCTTCCGTTTCCGGGTCGGGATTGAACCGGGCCATCCAAGCATTGGGCGAGAGATTATACTCGTCTGCTGTGCCTTCGGCGAAAGCATCGGATTTCCGCCAATAGACTTCGTAGAGATTGAATGGTCGGCGCAACGAATATTCCGTAGTCATCGGATTGTTGCCCGATCCGAAAACGGCAGTTCCGGCAGTACCGAATCCGGGGATGTTGGTTCCGCCTCCAGCGCTTGTATAACAGGAAGTTATCGTATAAACATACACATTGTCGTAACTGATATGGTTGTTTTTACTGCTGTAATTGTAGCGGCGCACGTCATTCCACTGTTCGGGTTGCAGATACATGGCAATATATTTCTGTTGCATCAGATCGGCAATCGTGAACAAGCCTTCGCCCGGCAATTTTATCGCCCAAAAAGCTTCGTAGCGTTTGCGTGCGTTATTTCCCTCGGCAGCAGTCGGCTCGTGGATTCCCAAACGATCAAAGTTGCGCAATACCGCCTGTTTCGTTGTATTGTAAGCTGCCGTTTTTTCGCCGGCCCAGTATTGGGCTTCCGCTTTGATAAACAGCAATTCTTCATCGGTAATCAATGCGATGTAGCCGTTGTTTTGCGTGTAAGGCGTTTCGGCATCGGCCAAATTGGGATAGTTGGTTATCTTCATCGAAGTAGCTATCCCGATATTAGATTCGAGCCAGCGCATTTTAACACCTGCCGCCAAACCGTCGATAGCAGGGCCGTCACGCATAATCATTAATTTATTCACGCGGGGGTCGAGCGCGTCGCCACGGGTCGTATTGCTGGATATATATCCGCCCAATAGCGCATAAGCGAAAAACCGGGAGGGAATGGATTCCGCCAAACGGTTGCCGCGGCTTTCCCATGCATTGATAATCGGGTGCGCAGGTCCCCAGGGGCAGTTCTGTTCGTTGGTTCCGCCGGGGTAATTGTAGAGCGCTTCCTCCCAATTGGGATCGTTCAGCACCTCGTCCACCATGCTTACTATTTTGGTGCAAACGGTCGGGTTGTTTTCCCAGTTGGGCAATTTACGCAACCACAGGCGGGCGCGCAATGCCTTGGCAAAAAGTCCCCATTTTTTCATGTCGCCTTTGTAAATCCGGTCCATTTTTTCCGAAATGGGAATATTCACCGGGTTGTCCACATAAGCGGGATCGTTGTAGAGCGCTACTAATTCGTCGGCTTCCTTAAACATCCAGTCGTAGATTTCTTCCTGTGAATCATAAGTAGGCGAGGTAGAAGTATAAGCATTGGAACGCGGCATTTCGCCGAATACATCGGTGGTGAACAGGGTCGATTGCAGCATAATGGTGCGTCCGATTAAAATAAAGTTCTTCGAGTCGATTTTTTCGGCGGCGCGTATCAATTCATTGATATTGGCTCCCAAATCGTAGAAGTGGCGGCGCCATTGCGGATGGCGGTTTATTTGAAGAAAATCCCATCCCTGGCTGTACGGGTAACCTCCCGACTGGGTCTGGACTTTCGACGTAGTCGTCAGCGACTGCGACAGGTAAACGCCGTATTCGGCATGGTCATATATCTGCTGCGCCGCATAGAAGCAGGCGGTAGGTAGCGACTGATCGACGGTAACCGTTGTAGGGCTGTCCTTGCTGGTATTGACGTCTAAGAAATCTTCGCATCCCGTAAACGAAACAGTCAATGCGAAGCTAATAAATATATACAGTATTTTTTTCATGTTCTTTAATCTTTAAAATGTTGCTGTAATACTGAAATTGTAACTGGTAGTGTTGGGAACAGCATAGTTATCAATACCTGCCGAACTGGTACCTCCTGCGTCCGTATTGGCATTACTCGTCGGATCGTCGCCTGTATAGCGCGTCAACATAAACAGGTTGTTGCCTGTGAGCGAGAGACGCAATCCCGTCAGACCGAGCTTGTCTGTCCAGTTTTGCGGAAGCGTGTATCCGAGCGTCAAGTAGTTCATGCGGATATAAGAACCGTCTTCCACAAAATTCTCACTTACAGCCTGAAAATAATTATCGATTGTGTAAGAATCAAGCGTAATGGGAGTTGTGTTGGGGATATAAGAGCCATCGGCCTGTTGTACTACGCCATCGACTACCACTTGTCGTCCGCGGTAGGTTTCCAGCATTTTGCTCTGCCCGTTGGAAATCAATCCGCGTCCGGTTATGTTCACGACATCGCCGCCCAAGCGCCCATCGAAAAGGAAGGACAGCAACCAGTCTTTGTAACGGAACGTATTGGTCAAACCGGATCTGAATTTCGGTTCGCGGTTGCCGAGATAATTGTTCTTATTCGTGTGGATAGTGGGGTGTCCGCTTTCGTCGCAGATAATTTTGCCCTCTTCGTTACGGTTGTAGGTTTTACCCGAAAGCCCAGTAGTGGAACCTCCCAAGAAAGCCGACGGAAAAATATCGCCGTATTGTGTACCGGTGATTTCGGCTACTTCTTCCGGAAGCATCACCACTTTACCGCGGTTCAGGCCGAAGTTCAGCCCGGCCGTCCACGAAAATTCCCTATTTTTGATTATGTCCTGTTCCAGCGTAAATTCTACCCCGGCGTTGCGGATATTTCCTTCATTACGGGTCTGAAGAATGTAACCCGAAGAGGGTGATACGCGCACGGTGACAATCTGGTTGTTGACCTGCGTGGAGTAGTAAGCTACATCTAAGCGCGTGCGGTTGTTGAAAAAACGTAAATCGGCGCCGACTTCCCAAGTATGGGTCATTTCCGGTTGCAAGTTGCGGTCGGCCGACGAAAGGGTGGGATCGATACCGTAACCATTGTCGGGATAGGTAGCAAACTGTTTATAGCGGCGGTCGTATAGATAGGCCATAGCCTCTTTACCTACCACGGCATAGTTTCCGCGTACTTTTCCGTAACTGAAAAAGTCGCTCTGCAAGCCGAATAGTTCGGAGAAGAGCAAACCTCCCGTAACGGACGGGTAATAGAACGGATTTTTAATAATGGTTGACGACCAGTCCCAACGGCTGGTAACGCTCAACGAAGCCAGTCCTTTGTAATCGGCGCGAATTTCGCCGAAATAGCCGAACATGCGTTTTTGACTGTGTCCTTCGGTGCGGTCGCCCAGATAGATGTATTTGGAGTTGGTATTACTCAAGCTGTAAGTACCCGGAATGATGAAATCCCGTCCCGTATTTCCCATCGAAAAACCTTTATTCATTTTCAAGTCGGCGCCTGCCATGAAGTCGATGCTGAAATCGCCGGGTAATTCCCATTTGTAAGTAGCCATAGCCAAAGCTGTAAACATCTGTCCGCGGCTACTTTCCGTATGGTAATATCCTAAAGCGTCTTTATCCATATTTTCAATGTTCTTTTCGGTCAGGTAGGGGGTATTCTTGTATTTTTCCAAAAATGCGTTGTAAGCGGCCAAGTCCATTTCGTATTGAGCCAGCTCGGCGGCTGTGGCGTTTTCGCCCGGCGCCGTGGGATTCGCGACATCGTTATAGACTACCGAATCGTCCCAACGCGGCACTTTATAGCTATCGTTGAAAGACGAACTGACGTCGTAACTCACACGACCGGTAATATTCAGGTTTTTAATGGGTTTCCATTCCAACTGGCCGTTCAGCATATTGCGCATATTTTGATATTGCCCGTAATCGTTGTAAATATCGTACAGCGGACTGATGGGAGAATCGTATTTATTTACGTCGCCGTAATACCGGAAGCGCGGATATCCGTTGGCCAATTGGTAATCGGTAATATCGTCGGTAATCGGCCAGCCGTAAACGATCTGCATAGTACGATTGTTCGTACGGAGTTCCCCGCCCGTACTGCGGGAAGTAGTTTCGGCGATATTGGCAGAAACGGTTATTGTCAGCGCTTTGGTAGGATTATAAGTCCCTTTCAATAACATGCCAAATTGATTACGGTAATCTTTCGGAATAATTCCATCATGTTTGGAATAGTAGGCAGAGGCATAAGCCTGAAATTTTTCGCTGCCGCCGGAAAGGCTGACGTCGTATTTTTGATACACGCCGTTTTGCAGAAAGTTATTAACATTGTCGTAGATCTGCTGACCTTCATTCAGCAAGGGACCCCAACCGCCTCCGGCTTTTTCCGTATAAAAACCCTGGGCGCCGGGCGCATAGCTTGTTTGCAGTTGCCGCACGCGCGTAGGAACATCGTATTGCCAGCTCACATTGGCCGAAGTGACCAATTTTCCTACCTGTCCGCGTTTGGTGGTAATCATAATTACGCCGGATCCTGCATCCTGTCCATAAAGCGCCGATGCGGCCGCACCTTTCAGTACCGTAACATTTTCAATATCGTTGGGGTTGATGTCGGCCATTGAACTGCCGTGTCCTCGAACAGGCACGCCGTCCACAATCATCAAAGGTTCGTTATTTTGTCCGGAGTTGACGGACGAAATCCCACGGATAATCACCTGTGCGCCTGCGTTGGGCGAACCGCCCGAATTGGTAACGCTCAAACCGGCAATCTTACCCTGCAAGGCATTCACGAAGTTGGTTGTTTTTTTTTCGGATAGGTCGTCGCCATTGACGCTTTGCACGGCAAAATTCAACCGCCTCTTTTCCGTTTTCACACCCATGGCGGTGACGACTACTTCACCGAGCGCATAGACGTCTTCGCTCAACACAATGTCTAAAGGGCCGCTTCCCGCTACCCTGCGGCTTTGCGATTCCATACCCAAATAGGTAAACTCTAAAGTGGCTCCTGCCGGTACGGAAATGGAATATTTCCCGTCCATACCGGTAATGCTCCTGTTTCCGGTTCCTTTTTCATTAACAGAAGCGCCAATAACAGGTAAACCATCATCTTTAAACGTTACTGTTCCCGTAATCGCTATATTTTGCGCTACGACAAACTGAAAACAAATAAAGAAAACGTTTAACAAAAGTATGATTCTTTTCATATATTATATTGTTTAAATGTTTTTCATTCATTCTTTTTTCTTTACCCCATATTCCGGGTCAACCTTCAACAGCGATACGGCAATAAGCGGTACGATACTGCAAATCATCACCCAAAGAAAGAAGTTGCTGTATCCCAATTGTTCCTGCAACCAACCGGCAAACATGCCGGGCAACATCATCCCCAAGGCCATAAACCCTGTACAGATAGCGTAATGCGCCGTTTTATGTTCTCCCTCGGAGTAATATATCAGATAAAGCATGTAAGCGGTAAAGCCGAAACCGTAACCGAACTGTTCGATAAAGACACAAAGGTTAATCAGCAATAGGTTTTCCGTTTGCGAAAAACTCAGGTATAAAAAAGTGGCAATAGTGAGCAACATACTGAGCGTCATAGGCCACAGCCATCGCTTCAATCCGCCTTTGGCCGCGGCAAAACCACCGATGATTCCGCCCAAAGTCAATCCGATAATTCCTACCGTACCATACACCAATCCGACGGCTCCGGTGGTAAGTCCCAATCCCCCAATGTCTCGCGAATCCAATAGAAACGGATTAATCAGTTTCAGCAATTGCGCTTCGGAAAAACGGAAAGTCAGCATGAAAAAGATAGCTGCTACTGCTTGCGGTTTCCGGAAGAAAGAGACAAAGGTAGTCGAAAATCCCTTGAAAATAGCTTTGGCGGTCACTTGCAATTGCGGTTTGTCCGAAACCGGTACGGGCAAGAATACTTTATGGTAGAAACTGAAACAAATAAAAAGCCCGGCCAAGACAAAAAAAGTAATAGACCAAGCAAACGGAATATTCCCCGACATTCCCTTGTACTCGGCAAAACTGTCGGTCGCCAGTTTGGGGTCTAACTGGAATACGAGATAAGCCGATTTGTCCCAATTTCGTTCGTTGAACACGAGCCGTTCGCCTTGAAGAAGAGCGATACTTTTGTCACCCCGGTTCAATGCGGTATTCAGTATCATTTCTTTGTCCGGTTTACGGGATAATTTCACAGCGACAACGGCTATATTGCCTGTTTTATCGGATACAATGATTTCATTTTTTTCTCCAAAATGCGTTTTAATCCAATTACCCAAAGGCTTGGCAATGTAGGTAGTCCATGTGTTTTCTTTCTTTTTTGCAGCCTTATCTTGTTCATTGATTACAAAACCGTTGGCTTGATTGGAAGTTGTGATTTCAGCTAAAAAAAGATTCAAACTATCTTTGTTTACACCCTGTGTACCCAGCCGAACCGGTTCTTTATCCGTAATAAAATAAATAGCCTTACTTTCCGTTCCCGCCTGATTTTCTGTTTGAGGAAGCTGTATGGTCGATTGAGTAAACTGCGGAGATGCTTCCAGACTAATCTTTACCGGTTCGCTGCCCGATGAGGTTTCCAAAAAACCGGCCAATATAATCAGCGCGCCTTGTCCCATAATCGTAGCAATCCGGTAGAAGGTACTCCGTATACCCACGTATTTCGCTTGTTGATTGGTATCTAATCCCAGCATGTAAAATCCGTCGGCGGCTATATCGTGGGTAGCCGAACTGAATGCCAGCAGCCAGAAGAAAGCCAAAGTCGCCTGAAAGAAAAAAGGCAATGGAATGGTAAAAGCGATTCCGGCAAATCCTGCGCCGATAAACAATTGCATGACAACAATCCACCAGCGTTTGGTTTTCAACAAGTCGACAAACGGACTCCAAAGCGGTTTGATAACCCAAGGCAAATAAAGCCAACTGGTATAAAGGGCGATATCTGTATTGGAAATGCCCATGCGCTTGTACATAATCACGGAAATCGTCATGACAGCAACGTAAGGCAAACCTTCCGCCAGATAGAGGGAGGGTATCCAAGCCCATGGTGAGGTTTTTTCCCCGGAAGTATTTTTCATTTAATTTTCAATTTTACCCCTAAATCCCCTAAAGGGGGACTTGGCCTCTGCTCCCCCTTTAGGGGGCCGAGGGGTATTAATTATTTCTTCGCGCCGACAATTCGATAGTCCGTATTCGGTCTTTGTAAAAATTGTAGGCGTTTTGTTTGCTGATATCCAAAGAAGCATCAGAATTATCATCCCACCGGCGACACAAATACAAAGGTTCGTAAATACGTCCGATCCGGTAGTTGCGGGAGATAGCCAAAGCAACGGCATAATCTTCGCCGTAACTTACATTTGGTAATTTATTTTCCCTCAACACCGGCGTATAAAATGCCCTTGGCGCTCCCAAGCCATTGATACGAAGCGCATTGTTCCGCCCATTATCCGGCGTCCATTCGCGATGGTCAATAATTCCGGGAGGAATTTCTTCCAGCTTGAAATTAACCATTTTATAGGTGCCGATTACCATGGCGCAGTTTTGTGCATAAAAAGCATTCACGATCGTTTTGATCACACCCTTATTGATATACAGATCATCGCTATCCAATTGAACGGCAAATTTCCCGCATTGCGGATGCATTATCGCTTCGTTCCAGCATCCGCCGATACCCAAATCTTTTCTATCGGGAACAACATGAACCAATCTTTTGTCTGTCGATGCCAAAGTTTTCAATATTTCGGTTGTCTTGTCTGTAGAATGATTATCCACCACAATCAGATTGAAAGGGAAGTCTGTTTCCTGTATCAACACCGACCGGACTGCATCTTCTATCGTTTTTTCTCTGTTTCGAACCGGTATTACAACACTCGCCTCTACAGGGAAAGTCGCTCCGGAAAAAGTCAGCGGCATAAATTCCGGGTGCAACCAAGCGCCAATATCCTTCAGATAGCGCGTACAAACCTGCTCCATTTCGATTTGCACTTGCCTGTTTTTCGGGTCTACATAATCAAACAGTTTTTCACCCGATTTTCTGCTATCCGTTTCCAATTCCGTATAAAGCAATTCCGGTAAATGAAACAAGCGAAATTTTTTGGAAACTTTTAAACGCAAATCATACAAAGCAGCGGCATTGTAATCGACATCCATCTCGTTGACAGCTTCTTTCAAAGCGTCGGTACGGTAAAGCAACAAGGAACCGAAATCGAAATCATCGCGCAAACTGCCTTCCTGATAATCAATCACCGGATGCGGTTGCTGCAAACCTTCTTTTATCTTGTAACAATCGGTGTACAACATCCCTGCATCCGTATCGTTTATCACTTTTAACATTCTTTCGATAGCATACGCGCCTAATTGCAAACCCAATGTCTGTGTATACAATAAGGTATAAGGCGTATTGCTATTCCGGATAAGGGACTTTAGCGTCTGAGTCTGCTTCAAAGACCCTGCAATCAATAACTTACATCCATCCGGCAATAAAATATCCGAAGCGTTCTCAGCGATAATATAAATAGCTCCGGTAGCCTCACAGTTCTGTAAGCCCTTTATCGTATTTTCCAAGTTCTCTAAAGTACTATAAGGCACAAAATAAGTAATTTTCTTTTCTGTTTGCATAAACTATATTGGGTATTTTCAGTTCAATTATTTGCCTCAAAGATATACAAAAAAAATTAAAAACCAAAAAAAACTTGTCATACATCCTATAAAAATACATTCTACTCACCTTTATTCCACTAAAATTTGTAATTTGAGCGATTTTAATTGTGTAATTTAATATTATTTACTAATTTTGGAACCGAAAAATTATTTTTATTTTATTTTCAAAGGTAGAAAAAAAATTTGTAATACAAGTTATTTTTAACAGATAATGATTATGGTAAGTATCACAGAATCCCCGTCGGAGTTCCATAATTTGGAAAGAATGTCCGTAAACGAGTTATTGGACGGTATCAATCAGGAAGATGCCAAAATACATTTGGCAATAAAAAAAGTTATTCCCGGAATAGAAGCCCTTATTGATAAAATATTGGAGCGAATGTCGGTGGGAGGACGGGTTTTTTACTTGGGAGCCGGCACAAGCGGTCGGCTGGGTGTTTTAGATGCATCTGAAATTCCTCCTACTTTCGGTGTTTCTCCGGGCATCATCATCGGATTGATAGCCGGAGGCGATACCGCTTTAAGAAATGCGGTAGAAGCGGCCGAAGATAATCCCGACCGGGCATGGGAGGAATTGCAGGCTTTCCATATCAACCAAACGGATACGGTGATTGGCATTGCTGCGTCCGGAACTACACCTTATGTAATCGGAGGCATTCATCAAGCCCGGGAAAACGGAATACTCACAGGATGCATCACCTGCAATCCGAATTCTCCTCTGTCGCAGGCCGCCGAATTTCCGATAGAAGCCGTTGTGGGGCCGGAATTTGTAACCGGTAGTACCCGCCTGAAAGCCGGAACCGCTCAAAAATTGATTCTGAATATGATTTCCACTACCCTGATGATTAAAATGGGAAGGGTGAAGGGAAACAGAATGGTCAACATGCAACTCACCAACGAAAAGTTGGTAGAACGGGGAACCCGGATGATAGTCGAAGAACTCCGGATACCCAAAGCAGAAGCGAAAGAAATGCTCCTGAAATACGGCTCTGTGAAAAAGGCCTTAGACGCCATCGAAAACAAATGACTTATTTCTTTAATAAGAAGGTTTTTAAGTACTTATCGTAGATTTCATGATTCCTTCTGAGCAAGGTTCTCATCTCATCGTGAGCCGCCTTGTCGTTCTTTTTTTCGATAGCATCGTAGATATTTTTCTGAAATTCCAGCGTATATTCTTTTTCGCCGTCAATATTGGCATACAAAAAATTCCGCATCCGGGGCAAAAGGGAAAAAATAGGCTCCATACTCACAATAATCATCGGATTACCCGTCGCTTTGGCAATATTGGTATGGAAGCGATTGATGATATCGGCTTCCATCTGGGTATTATCCGGATTGCATTTTTCCAGTTCTATAATATTGTTCTTTAGTACCATCAAATCTTCATTGGTACGGTTCCTTGCCGCCAAGCGGGCAATTTGAGGCTCAAAAAGACTCCGCATCTCAATCATTTGGGCGATAAGATTAGAATCAAATTTCAAGTCGTAATACAAATTCAGCGATTTGACGGCGTCTTCAATGCATATCTCTGAGACATACATGCCGCTACCTTTCTTTATCTCTATCAGCCCACGGGCATTCAAACGCCTTAATGCTTCCCGCAACGCAGTGCGACTGACGGCAAAAGACAAGCATAACTCTTTTTCCGAAGGAAGTTTATTCCCCGGTACCAATTTTTTCTGCTGAATAGCTTCTTCTATTCTTCTTTCAATCTTTTGGCTTAATGTCTGTGTAGTTCCTATTTTCGAAAAAATATCTTCCATGTGTTATTTTTGAATTGCAAAATTAAGTTTTATTTTTATAAATCGCAGTGATTTTTTGCAATATTTTTTGTTTGGTGTGATTTTTTTCTTATTTTTGCACAAAATTAAAGAAAGTGTGCTATGGAACAATTGACTTTTATCAAATTATACGAACGGAGTTTTACAAAAAATTTTGACTTTCCGGCTTTGACTGATTACGGGTCGGAAAAAATATTTAGTTATGGAGAGTTAGCAAAAGAAATTGAAAAATTACATATTCTTTTTAAAGAGTGTAATATCACCTCAGGAGATAAAATTTCCGTTATCGGGAAAAACAGCAGTCGTTGGGGTATCGCCCATCTGGCGACGGTTACATACGGTGCAATCATCGTTCCTATTCTGCATGATTTCAATTCCAATGATGTGCACCATATCATCAATCATTCCGATTCCCGCTTGCTTTTCACTTCCGAAGCCATCTGGGAAAACCTGCATGAAGATGAAATACCGGCCATCAAGGGGGCCATTTCCCTTTCGGATTTTCATTTGTTATACCAGAGTGAAAACGAAAGATTAGATAAGTTGATTACTCAGTTAGACAATAAATTAGCAGAAAAATATCCGGACGGGTTTTCTGCAAAGGATATCAAATATTCCGATAATTCGGATGATGAAATTGCGGTGCTGAATTATACTTCCGGAACTACCGGTTTCAGTAAAGGCGTAATGATTACCGGCAATAATTTGTCGGGCAATATGGCGTTTGCGCACGATGTGATTTGCCTGAAAAGGGGAGACAGGCTGCTCTCTTTTCTACCCTTGGCGCATACCTACGGCGCTGCCTTCGATTTTCTGTATGCGCTGACCGAAGGCGCTTTCGTAAGCTTTCTCGGTAAAACGCCGGCCCCGAAAATATTGGTGCAAGCATTCGAAGAAGTCAAACCGGAGTTAATCATTTCCGTCCCTCTTATTTTGGAAAAAATATATAAGAAAATGATTATCCCCTTATTATCAAAAAGAACTATGGCTTTGGCTTTGAATATTCCGGTATTAGATACACGGATTTATGCCCAGATAAAGAAAAAATTGATGAATGCCATGGGTGGAAAATTAATGCAGATTATTATCGGAGGAGCGCCGTTCAACAGAGAAGTAGAGGATTTTTTGCTGAAAATCAAATTTCCGGTTACCGTGGGTTACGGAATGACCGAATGTGCACCCCTGATCAGTTTTTCGACATGTCCCGATTATGTCCCACATTCCTGTGGTAAAGTGCTGAGTTGTATGCAAGTCAGGATTGATTCCGAAGACCCTTATACGATTACAGGTGAAATTCAGGTCAAAGGACAAAATGTGATGGCAGGCTATTACAAAAACGAGGCGGCTACCAAAGCTGTATTTACCGACGACGGCTGGCTGAGAACCGGAGACCTGGGCACCATCGACAAAGACAACAATATCTTTATCCGAGGCCGTTCGAAAAGTATGATTCTTGGTCCGAGCGGACAGAATATCTATCCGGAGGAAATCGAAGCCAAGTTGAACAACCTTCCCTTTGTGATGGAAAGTTTGCTTATCGAAAAGAACCATCGTCTGATCGCCTTGGTCATTCCGGATTATGACGCAGTAGACCAGATCGGTATCTCACAAGAAGATTTGCCGGTTATCATGGATAAGAACAAAAATACCCTGAACAAGATGGTGGCCTCCTACGAAAAAATTGCGGAAATAAGATTGTATCCGAACGAATTTGAGAAAACGCCGAAGAAAAGTATCAAGCGTTACCTGTACAATGATATCGGATAATGAACCCCTGAATCTAAAAATAGCCCCACGATCGAAGGCAGAAAACCAAGAAAAAAATCGTAAGACAGGAGCAGGCTGTCGTCAGCACCACTATCTGGCCGGATAGTTCACCGTCGTTTCCCATGTTTTTTGCCATGATATAGCTGGCCATAGCAGTCGGTGTAGCAAAAATGGTGAGCAGCACGCTTAGTTCAACGTTCCGGAAACCCATTTGTACAAAACAATACAAGGCAATCACAGGAACGACTATCAACCGGACTACGGTTACGCCAATTACTTTGTAAATATTATTCCGCAAACTCCGGAAACGGAATTCTCCTCCCATAACAAACAAGGCCAAAGGAGCTGCCGTTGCGGCTAACTGACCAATCGGCAATTCTATAAAAGGAGGTAATTTCAAATGAATAGCGCCGCCTAACAAGCCCCAAAAAGAACCGAGAATCAAGGGATTTGTGACAATGTCTTTCAAAATGCCGCGAAAAGTTATTTTGTGTGTAGTCGATTCGGAATAAATAGATAAAATAATGACGGCGGCGACATTGTAAAATGGGATCATAATTCCCATTAGCATGGAAATAGTCGACACAGCATCTTTTCCATACATTCCCGTAGCCAATGGAAGGCCGTAAATCAGAAAATTACTCCGGTAAATCCCTTGAATAATACTTCCGCGTTGGGCGCTCCGCTTGATAAACAGCGGTACAATCAAAAAAGAAATAAGGATAGTAAGGGAAATCCCTAACAAGGATGTAAAAATAAGTTTCGTATTGGAAAAATCGCCCTGATAAGAAAGGCGGATATCCTGAAAAAGCATAACAGGCAACAAAAACTTAAAGACAAAGCGGTTTAATTGCGACAGAAAATCGTCGGAAATAAACTTGATCTGCCGCACAATATACCCGATAGCCATCAGGATAAAAAGCGGCGCAACCACATTCAGCGAAAATAAAAAGTTTACCATCGTTAATGTTTTTTTAAAACCCTGTGGGGAACATCCCCATGTGCAATCACTTCGAAAGGACAAGCCAAATGTTCTTCCAACCAGTCGCCGGTCACATCCGTTCCGGAATGATAATGCAAGGTCTCATTTACACAAGCAATATTTTTCACGTTGGAAATGACAGTCCCTATATCATGAGAAACCAACATTATCGCAGCTCTCCGGTTGATTTCCTGCAATAGCTGATAAAATCGGGATTCAAACCGTTTGTCTACATAAGCGTTAGGCTCGTCTAAAATCAACAATACCGGATCGTTGACGATAGCCCGGGCCAATAACGTTCTTTGTAACTGCCCCCCCGATAATTCACCAATCGCTTTATCCGCAATATTTTCTATGCCCATCTCACGGATCACAGCCTGTACTTTTTTTTGCTTGTCGGATTTATGCAAACCTTTACCGGAAATCAAACCCGATTCGACCACTTCCGAAACAAGGATCGGAAACTGTGTATCAATCAAATTGGTTTGTGGCATATAACCGATACTTTCTTTCAAAGCGCTATCTTTGAGAATATCTCCCGAAACCGGCTTAATCAGACCGAGGATCGTTTTAATCAAAGTTGTTTTTCCACCTCCGTTCGGCCCGATAATTCCCAAAAAATCCTGCTCGAAAACTTGTAAAGAAACATCTTTCAATGCCAAGTTGCCATCGTACCCGGCGCTCATATTCCGTATGTCGACCAATACCTTATTCATCGGATAATGCTTTGGCAATTCGTAACATCTCTTCTCCCCATTCGTATGACAAGGGATTGATAACAAACAATTTGCTTCCTGTTTCCTGTGCTATTGCCGCAGCGTTCTTCCGGTCGAATTCCTGCTGGATAAAAATGGTCTTGATATTTTTCTCTTTTGCTGTTTCAATCAAGGTTTTCAACTGCTCAGGTGAAGGTTCTTTCCCGTCTGTTTCAATACAATATTGGGTTAAACCATAGTCACGGGCAAAATAAGTCAGGGCAGGATGATAAATAATAAAGGCTTTCTGGGAAGACTCCTGCAAAATGGATGCTATTTTTTCATCAATTTCCTTGATTTTACCGGATAATTTTTGTAAATTTACAGTATATACCGGTTCATTTTCCGGGTCAATCGCCACCAAAGCTTTGTACATATTCCGGACAATTTTCTGCGCTTCCCGCGGAGAATTCCAGCTATGGGGATCTATGCCGCGATGGATATATGGGTGATTCTCTTCGTGTGCGTGACGGGCGCCTGAAGCAATGAATTGTATGCCTTCGCTGTTGTCAAAAAAATTTACCTGTGGAAAATTCTTTTGCAGTTTAGCTATCCAAGCTTCTTCAAATCCGATAGGTCCTATGCAAAAATAGGCTTTGGAATGGGCCAATTCGATCATCTGATGGGGTGTAGGGTCATACGTTTCCGGACTGGTTCCGGCCGGAACCAGATTTTTGACAAGGAAACGGCTGTCGACCAACTGTCCGGCAAAATAACGTTGCGGTTCTATTGTTACCGTAATAATATTCTCCTGCTGCACTATTTTTGAGCAGGAAAACAATAAACATAACAAAACCGGTAATACTGCAATCTTATTCATACGTAATGCTTTTCCAAAAATCAATACAAATTTACATAAAAATTTTCAGATTTACAAGTGCCTGTAATAAAAATCGGAGGCGTTCAGCGATATTCACCGTAAGCGCCACTCACAAATCTGAAAAACCAAGGCCACATTTTATTGAGCTACTGCTTGACGCTCGAAGCACAAATGCTATCTTTGTAGCTTAATAAATTTTAAGTTTCACTTAAAACCAGTAGTTTATGAATAAAGTATGTGGTCTTGATGTGCACAAAGATACGGATAATAACTGTTATTACAAACCTGACAGGTTTTTAAAACCTGTCAGGTTTAGTGAATAGGCTTAAAATGTTCCGGTAAACGAAAATGACGGCATAAACGGTATAACTGTGAAAGATGCACTTCCCCGAATGCTTACCGCAAAGTCGATATGACTCATTACTTGACGAAATGCCCAGGCTGCATTAAAGGGTTTTTTTCAGCCCCATCTTTGCCGTTTGTAAATTTTCAACCGTATTGAAGAACGTTTTCATTTTTTCAAATTCCGAAGCCGGGTAACGTCCCGGTACTAATTCCAATTTTTGAATATAGAGGACTACGCCCTCTTGTTCTTCTATGGTCGCTTTGAAAGAACCGTAGTCAGAATTTATTTCCACCGGTTTCGGCTTGGTTTCCAATTCATAATTTTCAGGAATATGGAGCCGGATGGAATCGGTTTCGCACAGACTTGAATTCATTATCATATCGTATCTGCGGGTATTTCCGGTGAGCATACCCTTGAGCGAAGTGTAAGCCGGATTGACAGGGAAAAACATCCGTGAACCGGTTTTTGACGCATATTCTTCGCATTTTACCGTATAAGAAAGATGCATCTCCGGCGATTCACTCAAGGTTTCTTCTTTTCTGACGTCACTTATCTGCGGTTTTTGTATTTTCAATAAATTCCCCAAGGCTTCGCTCTCTTCTTTTGTATTCAACCCTCGCAATTTATAGAACATCCGTTCAAAAATATCCATCCTGTAGGTGGAATGAACCTTAAACTCGGCATGTCCGTCGGGCGACAAGTTGACGTCAATGGTATTTATTTCTACATTATCCAATGGAGGATAGGACGGGAGCGTACAAAAAAAAGCGTCATTGTCACCCACCGCCAAAGCGTCGTGTCCTAAAATGTTTTTATGAATATATCCAAAAGGAAGCGTCTGACTGGTACATTCCAACCAGAGCGTATCTTTCTCTACAGGAACCATTAAAATAACATGGTTTGCCTGCGTAAAATTGGGGTAATCGGGGAAAAAACGCTTTTTCTCCGTACTTATAATGACATAATAAGAAGGTATCTCAATCGCGTCCAACAGGGCTTTCATGTAATTGGACAAGGCTTTACAATCACCGAAACCGGTTTTAGCAACCTCTTCCGCTTTCATCGGTTGCCAACCTCCGATACCCAACTGAATGCTTACATAATGAGTGGTATTTTGAAGATATTCATAAAGCGCCTTTACCTTATCGCGGGTTTGAGGAAGATCGCCGGTTAATTCCAAGGCTTTATCAATGGTTTTTTGAGGCAAGAAGTTCCTTCCTTTCAGTAAACCATTCACCCACTGACCGAAAGTCGCCCAATCGCCCATACTTCCGCAAGCGTTTCCCACACAAAATTTCTCGGGAGAAAGATAAATGACCGGGAATAGTTCGTTCGTCGGAGCAAAAGGTTCAGCCGGTAGTGCGTTGAAATGGCTGATTGACCACTGGTAAGTTTTATTTTGTTTCACCGATGATTGAACTGCGTCGATGTCTGTGCTTATTTTTTTTACCCTCAACTCGCAATCTTCCGGAATTTGCAGAAGATAATCCGCTTTTTCGACCGCCAAA
>JAITNQ010000290.1 GCA_031290435.1 Candidatus Symbiothrix sp.
CCCCCGACAAAACCAAAGGCAAACGTGTCGGCATCGCCTACGAATTGGAAAACGGCGAAATTATTTATGTACCGGAATAGAGACGTTGCGTGTTTTTCACCATCAATAAAAACAACAACATGTATATGATTGGGCAAACAACCCACAATGGTATTTCGGCGCAGGTTAGCCTTCTAATGAGTCGATTACTACTCGCTATCCACACTCAATTTTGGTGGGGATGGGAGGGTGATGATAAAGATCGAAATTTAAACAAATAAATGATCGACAATATTGCCACCATGATAATCCCAATTATCCAATCCCATTCACGATAATGTTCGTATGAATACATTATGATGATGCATACCAACAATTGGACAAAAGCATACCCGGCGGAAACTTTCAAATGAGAAAATTTCCGTTCATTCGACAATGCCTGATAAAAATGCATGCGATGCGCCTGAAAAATATTCTGTTTCAGATAGAGGCGATGTAAAATAGTGAAGATAGTATCTACGCCGTAAACAGATAAGAAAAGAATCCAGATAAGGGATTGAGTAACCAACATCAGTTGGAGTAACAGGGTGATAATCCAAAAGGAAACGCCCAAACTGCCGACATCTCCGGCAAAACATTTCGCCCGCTTCCGGAAATTGAAGAACAAAAATACAATACAAGCCGGAATGGCATAATTGATGAAATCGTGCGTAGTAAAAAAGGTAAGTTTGTGATTTACATATTGTAAAGAGAGTAAAATAACCAAGCTGTATAATCCGGTTATTCCGTTAATGCCATCCATGAAATTGTAGGCATTCATCACGCCTACAAAAAAGATATAGGCCAAAACAATCAGCCACCAAGGCAACTGCGAGAATAATCCTAATCCATAGAAAATCAAACTGATGGATAAGAAATGCACCACAATTCTCACCCGATTGGGCAAAGAAGAAATATCGTCCCACAAACTAATGCCCGATATCAGCGTAATTCCCGTCAAAAAATAAAGACTGTCGGGCAAGTAACAGACCGAATACAATACACCGGCCAACCAAAAAACAATACCTCCGCCGCGAATCGTGATGTAGTTGTGAGAACTGCGTTCGTTGGGCTTGTCGATGATGTTGTATTTGCCGGCAATTCTAAAATAGACAATCATCCCTAAGAAAAGGAAGATTGTAATAAGTATGTATTGAAGCATAATTAAAGCGAAAAAAAAAATAGCTTATCGACGAATTACACGAATTGTCACGAAAATTTGTGGTAATTCGTGGTAATTCGTGTAATTTGTGGACAAAATTTATCCGAATGTCTCCAAGGTGTGCTTCAATCCGGTTCGTACATCTACCGGTAAATGTGTAATTTCCAGAGCTGTTTTCATTTTTTGATTTGAAACAACATAATTCTCAGTCAGTTTTCGTAGGCGTTCCGAATTGAAAGGAAGTTTACAGAAAGTTCCTATCTGCGCTATACAAGTAATGAACGACTTGTTTATGTGCCGGATTCTCACCTTTTTATTTTTAGACGCCGCTATTAATTGGATAAGTTCATTCGTAGAAAGCGGTTCGTCGTCGGCCAAATGGTAAATGCCTGATTCGGGATTTTTCAAAATAAATTGCTCAATAATATAAGATAAGTTCCGGATGTTCATGAAGGAGCGCTTGTTGTCGAATGCGCCCAGCGGCCAGGGAATCCCTTTGCTCACCACCTTGTACAGCAGATTCAGATTTCCTTTGTTGCCAGGTCCGTGTATCATGCAGGGGCGGAGGATGTAAATACGCTTGGCTTTGTCTGTCATGTCGGGCTTGACCCGCCATCCCCCGTCAAGCATGGATCGGATGTATTCTTCGGCCTTTATCTTGCTTTCACCGTAAGGGCCTACGGGATTGGGAATGACGTCTTCTGTTAAAATATCACCCTCGACCGTATCCGCTGCCGCTTTCACGGAACTGAAAAAGATAAATTGTTTCGCTCCCGATTGCAGGAAATAATCGAAAATCTTTTGCGTCAGTCCTGTGTTGATATCAAAATAGGCTTGCGCTTGACTTTTGTTTTTTGTATCGTGAGCTTTGCCCGCTAAATGGATAATGGTATCAAATTTTGGTAGAGACGTGGCGCGCCCCGTCTCTACATCGTTCCATGAGAAGGTTTTTATTACGCCTTCTTTTTTAGGAGCAATAATGTCCAGCCCATAGATGGTATGGGTTTCTTTTAAGTAAGAAATGAGATTGGAGCCGACAAAGCCATGGATGCCGGTGATGAGGATAGTCATTTGTATGTACAACTTTTCAGTTTATTCTTCTATATTCCGCCAACAACGCCTCCACTTTATTCAATGCAATGAGTGGCATATAAAGGTACAGATTTTATCCCATTATCAAAACCAAAATTCTTCGCTGATATTCGAATGGAATATTCCGGTGTGTACGTTGAGATATAGACAGATAAACTTTTGGATTTCACGTTGTCGGATGATTTTACTTCACAAGGAATAATACCCTTTTCTTTCGAAAGCAGGAAATCTACTTCGGCTTCATTTCCGGATGTCCAATACTGGATTTTTTCTTTTTTTGATACCAATGTTTGTGCAACAAAATTTTCCGTTAAAGCGCCAATATAATCGAAATCTTTGTTTTGAAATATATCAAACAGTTTTATTCCGGCCAGATGAACCAATAATCCCACATCTGAAAGATAGAGCTTGAAACTTTTATTGTTTTCATCCGGTTTTAATGGGCGAACCGGATTTGTAATCAAAGGACATATTAAAACCAATCCCGCTTGGAGCAACCATTCTATTGCCGTTTCAAATCTTTGTTTGTTCCCTTTTTCTTCTACCAGTTTATATTTGAACTTTTTTTGCGACTGTGCCAATTGTTCTTTGATACTGTTATAAACTTTCAAAATTCTGATGGAATTGATATTTTCGGAATATTTAGCCATATCTGCCATATA
>JAITNQ010000131.1 GCA_031290435.1 Candidatus Symbiothrix sp.
GTTCCGCCAGTAATAGCATAAGAAGTAGAATCAACCTTACCTGTCTTATAGTTCGTCTTGAAAGAAGCCAAAGGCAGATAGATAAATTTACCGTACCAGCCGTCTTCTTCGCCTTTACAGCCACTGATTGCAAACAACTGCAACGCTCTTCGGTTGTAACCATGACTTGCCGAATAGTTATACTGAGGCAACCATTGCAATTGAATACCATTTACATCGGAGTTCGTTGCAGCATCATCACGCATATCGTTGTTAGCGGTAACGGTAAGATACAAACCGGCTTCATTCTGGATATAATACAAGGGAACTTCCAAGTCGTCTTCGAAATTTGTTGCCGCCGGTATAGGAGAAGTTCCGGAACCAATAGGAGTATAGGTAGCAGCGGTAGTTCCTGGAGCAGAGCCTAAAGTTAGACCGTCAGCGTTATTCGAAAGACGTACCCATTGTTGGGTATCACCAATATCCCATTTCTTAATAGAAGTTGCATAAGTATGGGTTAAAGTGGTACCTTTGGTAGCTACTTCATTATTAACAATAGCCGGAACAGGAGATCCTGCGCCATTGGCAATCCAAGCGTCAACAGGTATTTTTTCTACCCAAATCCGGTTGTTTAACGGCAAGCTCAACAAGCGATTTGCACCCATCCATTGCGGATCAATAAATTCGGTCGGACAGCAAGTTTCGGGAGGTCCTTCCAATGCCAAGGTAAAGCGAGTACCGGTAGCCAAACCATTAAATGCACGGGTGGCATGGATATAGTTAGACTGTTGACCCAAAGTTGCATAAACTACACCGCGGCCACCAGGTATCCATCCAGATGTTGGAGTTGATAGAGTAGCTGATTCAATATCCGGAAATTTATTTGCGCCTGCCCTATTCGCCGGAAGTGTAGCGTTGGGATAATAGCTATATTTCGGCAAATAGAATTGGAACAAGAAGTTGTCTTGCGCTTTATCACCTACCAAAGGTTGATACAAACGAACGGGAAGTGCATTTGCCAAATCGGTTGCGTCAAATGTCAAACCGACTTTTCCGCGGTTGGTAGTAGCCTGTAAGTTGACCGTATCAAATGTCAGGTAATAATTGCCTGATTTTACTACATACCATTTGTAATATTCGCCGTACAGATAATCAATTTCATTGAGGGTAGCTATACCGGCGTCCGTAGCTAATTGCTTCAATAATTGTGTACGGTTGGTAGAAGCAATAGGAATAAATTGCAATTTCTCAGCGCTTGTACTCGAAATCAAACGAGCAACATTCGCTGTTCTGCTTCCGTCGTAAGTAGGAATATTAGGCGTATAGCCCAAAACCAAAGAATTGTCTACAGCCGTAGCTTCTTTGATACTGAAAGTTCCATTCAGGAAGGTATAAGCCGTCAAAGAGTCTTGTTTCAGGAATTTTGATGGTATCAATTCGCCGGTAGAAGCATTCTTACCACCTGTATTGATAATACCATCATCAGAATTCGTTCCAAGATAGATTTCTTTTGTAGGAACATAATAAATCGGTTCCAAAGATATCAACAAGCCAACACAAGAAGGCAGTGTATTCCATGCGTAAGTTTGCAGACCTGTAGGAAGGGGAGCCAAGTCTACATCTTTTTGATAATAAGTAGTCTTGCTTGCGCCAAGGCCTACACCGATTGAATTGTCTCCATGATACCAAATAGCAGTGTTATATTGCAAGGCTAAATTTTGGCCTTTCAATTGCATATAGAAAGCGTTTGCTCTTTCCGGACTGCCGAATTTATACGGCGATTTCAACTGGTGAAGTACCCACTCATTTTTGGAAGCAGTCGTAGTTGGATTTGAAAGATTTTTATCGAACCATTTGTGAGCGCCTGCCCAAGTATAATTGGGAATAATATCATACGGACGTCCGAAAGGACCTTCGGTCGGATCAACACTGCCTGTGATAAGACCGTTTTCAGGCAGATAACCGCCACTCAAAGCAGCACCGGCGCCATCATATTGAAGCGTATCACCCAGCATATTGATAAACCTGTAACTCTCTATATTACCAAGAGCATCTTTCACAGCCTGGACTTCCCAATGGGCAGCCATATTGACGGAGTCGTAAGGGAATCGCCAATATTCGGCTTCGGTAGTCAATACTTTTTCTTTCGGTACAGCCACCAAGTGTTTGCTTAATTTGTCTGCACTCAACTGAACAGAAAGAACATATTCTCTTGCAACCTGATAACCACCTGTAGTGTAAAATGCAGCCCTATCTAAAGCATAAGTCCCCGTAGTATCGGGATATACTTGCAAGAAATAGAAACGACCCGAAATATCCTTATCTTCTGCTACACAGCCGATTTCGAAAGGACGTGCTTCATAACTTGTCCAAGTATGAAGAACATTGGGTATTGTAGCGATATAACCGGGCTTAGTTGGTTGTCCAGCCGAAGTTCCATCATACCAACCAATCTGAATACCTTGCGATTTTCTTACATCTTGAGTAGTACCTAATTCCGCGCTGATCTTCGTATCGTTGTACAGTAAAACTGCATTCGCAACAACTTTATTTGGCTGTTGATTAGTTGTGTTGACGGCATCTTTTTCTTCTCCATACTTCCAGAAGTAAGTAGCGGCAGGATAAAGAATAAACTCGCCATCATCGTTAATCCAGATAGCAAATTTCTGCAAACTGGTAGCCACCCTTTGTGCATCAGAAAGAGAAGTAGTACCAAAATCACCTGAAGCAGGCGTTCTTTGTGCATACTGATAGGTTGCAGGGCTTCCTGCCAATCGCCAATCAAAAAACCGATTATAAGTACGCAATTCCAATTTGTTGGCATAACCTCCTTCACCTTCATTTTGGGTTTTCAGATCGTTTTTCCGACTTACCGACAATACCTTGCAGGAATTTTCGGGTGAAGACAAGGTAAACAAAGGTATATAATGCAAAGTGCCAACAAGTTCTGTACCGTAATTCGCATTACCACTTGATGTTGGACGACCTGCATAAGCAAAATCCGGCGTAGCGTTAAAGCCAGTTGTGCCAAAGATATTATTATTGGACTGCACACCTTCCGAAGGATTTTTCACCCAGTCTACCTGAGAAACGGTAAATACGTCATACGCTTTTGTACCAAAACCGGTAGATGTAGCAGCAGCCTCATAAACCGACAAAGCCGTTCCATCGTACTTAAACTGGTTGAATTTGCAACCTTCAAAGTCTGCAGCTGTAGCCCAACGGCCTGACAATGGATAAGTCCGCACATACAAAGGATAATACCTTACACTCGCACCCGGGGCCTGAGATGCAAAAACTTGTGAGTAAGGCCTAAGGGAAAGCACACCTGCAGCATTGTGAACAACCAATAATAAATCATTGTCGGTCACACTTGATCCCGTCTGAACAGACAGATAGCCTTCAAAAAGACCGTTGTTGAAAGATTGAATATTGAATCCCAAGGGGTTGTCAATCCAAACAACAAAACGGTTGTAAGTTACACCGCCGTAAGCCAATTCAAGCGTTTGTTCACCGTACTTAAAATCCACATAATTCACGGCAGGATTGCTAACCGTGATTTTGTCGTAAGTACTATACGAGGGGGTTTCACCCGCTTTGTAAACAAAGCTGCCCGGAGTAGTGCCTGCTCCAGGAACAAATGTCAACTTAGAATCAATAGCTGGAGTAGGCAGTAAGCCATAAGTATTCCACTCTGAAACTGAATCACCGGTATGTACCCATACCTTTTGTGCATTTGCCTGAAAAGTAGCCAAAGCCACGAAGGCTAAGAGCAAAGTAAATAGTTTTCTTTTCATAAAAAAACAAATTAAATTAATAAATAAATGTTACTATAATAAATAATAATTCACGTTCATACACGCATTATTTGCCGCTATTCCCGGAATTTAGGTGCAAAGAAACGAATTTTTCAGCGAAAAAGCAAGCATTTTTTGATAAATTTCAAACGATGCTATTTTTTAAGCGCTTATTTCGTTTATCAGCCTCCAAAACGGGACAACCGGTATGCAAATGTAATTTTTTTTATCTTACTAATAATTTTTAATCAAAACTTATTTTGCTTTGTTTTACCAAAGCTGGGGTTTAATGTACAAAACCGGTTTTTTTGAGGACAAAAGGGGGGGAGGGGGGAATTTTAGGGACTTTGGGGACTTTGGGGACGTTGGGGACATGGGGTCACTAAAGTCCCTAATGTCCCCAAAGTCCCTAATCTTTTTCTTTCTCTTTCTCTCCCTCCCCCGCCGCCTTCCTGATCACCGCCGCCTCCTCTGGGTCATAGCCCAGGGCGACTGCTTTCTCAAGGTCTTCGAGGGCAGCTTTTTTTTCACGCAGCAGGAGTTTGGCCTTACACCTTATTATATATAGATAGGGTTCGTGATAGGCCTGTCCATAGAAGCGGAGTGCACGGGTGGCGTCGGCAGAGGCTTTTCCCGGCTTATCCGCCAAGAGGTACACTTCGGCGCGTCCCGCGTAGAGACCCGGCATTTCCGGCTCTTTGTCAATCAAATAATTATAGATTTTCTCGGCATCGTCGTAATCGCCCCTGAACTTGGCCAAAGAAGCAAGCCCCATTCGCGGATAAAGGCCATCGGGATTCACGGCAAGCATCCGGTTGAAATCGGCTTCCGCCAAATCGGTATTTCGCATTTGCAGGTACAACAAACCCCGTTGATACAAGGCTTCCTCGTCTTGGGGCTTTTCGTCCAATAAGGCGGTATAGTCCGCAATGGCATTGGCCGGCTTGCCTGTTTCGGCAAACAAAGCGGCGCGGGACGCCAAAAAAACCGTGTTTTTGGGATAAGTTCCCAAAGCGGCGGTATACGACAAAAGCGCCTCGTCCCTTTTGCCCAATCTCCGCTGAATGGTAGCGAGATTATTCAGGACAAAGGGGTTCAGCGGTCCGCCCGGATCCTTTTCAAGGTATTTCTTCAAGGCATATTCCGCAGAGTCCAACTTATTTCCGTCGATATACGTAAACGACAAATCCAACCACTCCTGCCCCTGCCCCTGCTGTGCACGCAAAAAAACGTTGCAAGCAGGGAGCAGCAAGAGAAGCAGCAGTATCCGGTAGCTAAAATATTGGTCGGAATACCGGTTCACTGCTTATTTTCTGGCATTTTCGGACACGGTCGGCGCAATCAATTTGTAACCCTTGCCGTGGATATTCATGATTTCCACTTGGGGATCGTCTTTCAGCAATTTCCTGAGTTTGGTGATATAGACATCCATACTCCTGGCGGCAAACTGATAAAAGTCCGGATGCGGATGCCATATCGTGTTGACGGCAAACTCGCGATCCAGAATTTCGTTCATATTGATACACAAATTGACCAACAGGTCGCTTTCTTTCGTGGTCAGTTTGGTGGAAGCGCCGCCGCCGGTTAATAGTTGTTTTTGCGTATCGAACTGGAAATCTCCGATATGATACACAGGCGCTTCTTTGCTTTTTTTACCGTTGATTCTCCGCAAAATCGCTTCAATGCGCAGTAAGAGTTCCTCCATACTGAAAGGTTTCGTCAGATAATCGTCTGCTCCGACCTTAAAACCTTCCAGAACATCTTCTTTCATATTTTTTGCCGTCAGAAAGATGATCGGTATCTGAGAATTGAAGGAACGGATATCATGCGCTAAAGTAAAACCATCTTTTTTAGGCATCATCACGTCCAATAAACAAAGGTCGTATTTTCTACCGGGAAAAGCATACGCACCGGCTTCTCCATCAGGAAATAAATCTACATCAAAACCTTTCGCCTGTAGATACTCTCTTAACAACATTCCTAAATTTTCGTCATCTTCGCACATGAAGATTTTAATTTTCTCTTCCATAACAATTTACTTTATAATTTAATAGTTTTATAACTTTACAATTGCTTAAATTTAACTTCGTATCCACCGTGAAAACACACGGAGCCATTGGTTTATCATTGAATATAGGGGAGAATGATTGTAAATTTTGTCCCTTTATTCAACTCACTTTCCACTTTAATTGTCCCGTTCAACTCTTCGACAATTTTTTTCACATAGGCCAATCCCAAACCGAATCCTTTCACATTGTGTACATTACCGGTATGCACACGATAAAAGCGTTCAAAAATTTTCTTGAGATTCTCCTTTTTTATTCCGCTACCATTGTCTTTGATACTGATCAGGACTTTATCATCTCTATTTTCTGTTTTTGCCAACAAAAGCAAAGGAACGTCCGGCCTCCGGTATTTAACGGCATTTTCCATCAGGTTGAAAAGCACATTGGTGAAATGCATTTCGTCCACATAGATTGTCGATTCCAAAGCATCTAATTCCAAATCAAGCGTCCCTCCACATCTGACAACCTGTATATCAAAAATCTGCGCTACATTCAACAACATATCGTTGATGTCTTTTTCTTTGATTTTAAAAACGGAATGTCCATCTTCCATCAATGACATCTGTAACACCTTATCAATCAGGAAATGCAAACGTTTGGTTTCATCCGTAACGGTATGGATGATTTTATTAAAAGAAGCGGAATGCCTCAAAGAACCGTCTTTTTCCCAATTTTTTATCATGCTTTCGTCGCTCAGCATCTGCCCGGCAATCGAAATACTGGCGACAGGCGTTTTCAATTCATGCGTCATATTACTGATAAAGTCTTTTTTCATTTCCGCCAGATGCTTCTGTTTCAGAATAATATAAAACGTGATGGTAAAAGCGACCAACAGAATGAAAGTAAAAACAACCGAAGGAACAATGATACGGATGGAACTCGTCACGTATTGATGCCATGTAGGAAAGCCAACCTGCAAGGTATATAGCTTATCAGGCGGATCTTTCGGGAAAAGAATCTGAGAAAAAAGTTCCATCTCCCGGCCGTCAAAACCGGGGCTTTTATAGACAAAATTCCTTTTAGTATCCTGCACAGCATAATAGAACGGCAATGTTAAGTTATTGTTAGCCAGCTCCGATTGAAGATAAGACCCCAAATTTTTGAAATCCATCCGCTCCTCAATAGGTTTTCCGCTGGATCTCATGCCTAACCTGACCACTTCGTTGATCAGGCTTTCCCAATGGGAATACTGAACATACAATTTTTCTATTGCGCCATTCGACTTGGCGTCCGGATCGTTTCTTTTATAGGCGACAAAATTATCCGGGCTTACGTCCAGATTATCAAAGCGTTTTCCGGAAAGCGACTGCTGTTTTTCCAACAATACGCCTTGAATGTTCCGGCGACCGCTTCCTATGGGCTTGTTTTCGAGAACCCGGTCTCTCAATATATTCGACGCCTCATCCAATTCCAAATCATGCATCACCTGAAACAAACTTCTTTTGACGGCATCCTGAAATTGCTCTTTCTGCCTATTGACAATCTCTCGGACATAGCTTATCTGAAGATACAACAGACCGGCAAAAGCAAAAAGCATCACACCTGCGAGTAACCAAACAGTTGATTTTCTCATGTTACCAACGACCTTCTATTTTCATAACAAAGTAAGTCTTTTTTTTTTTAACATTCAACAAAAAAAACAAAAAAAATCAGTTTGAAAAAACAAATGTTTTTAACAAATCGGCTCAATTGTTAATTTATTGAGAAAAACTGTTAAAATCGCCTCTCCGAGTCAAGTTGCAGGTTCGCTAACAAGCGTAAATATATGTCGATAGCTTCCCTGATTTCGGATACAAAAATATACTCATCTGCCGTATGGGAGCGAGCCGACAAACCCGGTCCGATTTTTAGCGACTGAAAATTCATCAATGCCTGATCGGAAAGCGTAGGAGAGCCGAAAGGATGCATACCTAATAAAATAGCCCTGTTTACCAAAGGATGGTCTATCGCAATATGCGAAGCATTCAAGCGGAAGGAGCGCGCATGGACTTCGGCGCCGCATTCGGCGGCAATTTGCTGAAAAAGCGCCTCATTTCCATAATATTCGTTGGTTCGCACATCTACCGTAAAGGTGCATTCCCCCGGAATCACGTTGTGTTGGCTACCGGCCTGCAAGACTGTCAGCGACATTTTTACCGGCCCTAACAAAGGACTGACTTCCGGAAACTGTTTGCACCTGAACCACTCAATAACAGGCAGCGCTTTGTAAATAGCGTTTTCGCCTTCTTCCCGGGCCGCATGTCCTGATTTACCATAGACTTTCCCGTCAATAACCATCAAACCTTTCTCTGCAATAGCCGGTTGCATACCGGTCGGCTCGCCTGCTACGCCGACGTCAATAGGCGGTAGTTCGGGCAAGACCGATGCTATCCCGTTTTTTCCGGAAATTTCTTCTTCTGCCGAGGCTAAAAAAATAAAATTATTTTTTTTATCCTCCCGATTCAAAATAAGAAAAGCCTGCAAGAGCGAAACGAGGGAAGCGCCTGCATCGTTACTGCCTAAGCCATACAATTTTCCGTCCTCTTCGAGCGGAGAAAAAGGGTCTTTTGTCCAACCGGCAACCGGTTTTACCGTATCAATATGAGAATTGAGGAGAATAACCGGTTTTTTGTCATCCCAAGCAGAGGAAAGTAACCAAACGTTATTCGCTTTTCTATAAGGAGATAAACCCTTTTTTCTCAGGTAAATTTCCAATAAATCGGCCGCATTTTCCTCTTCCCTGCTCAAAGAAGGGACGGCAATCAACTGCTTCAATAAATCCACAGCATCGTAAAAAAATGTATCAATATCCATAAAGTTTCTAAACTTTTGTGCAAAGATAAAATAAATTTCGTACTTTTGCGGTAACATTATAGATTATGGAATACAATCATTTATCGCAGCTGATACATTTGCACGCTGAGAAATTCGGAGACGAAGAGGCTTTGAGATTTCAAGATCAGGTCAGTCAAGCTTGGACGTCCGTTTCTTGGGATCAGTTTTCAAAAACGGTGATGGGCGTCGCACGTTCCTTATCCCATACAGGTGTTAAGCCTCATTCAAATATAGGTCTTTACACAAACAATGCGGTGGAATGTTTTTATATAGACTTCGGCGCTTTCTCCAATCGTGCAGCTGTCGTACCGATGTATGCAACGGCTTCCGTGCCTCAGGTTGCTTATATCGTCAACGATGCGGAAATTAAACTGCTGTTTGTGGGCGGACAAAGCCAGTATGATAATGCATGGGAAGTATCCAAACAGGTCAAAATCCCGTTGCGGATCGTGGTATTGGAAAAGCAGGTTATACTTGCGCCCGACGACAAAACTTCGATGTATTTCGACTTTTTCAGTTCAGTCAAAAATCGGTCTTCACAAGATATGATAGTGGTTGACAGACATTTGAGAGAGGCGAAAGGAGACGATATCGCGCATATTATCTATACTTCCGGCACAACAGGAGAACCCAAAGGGGCTGTTATCACCCACAACAATTATGTAGAGGCGATGAAAATGCACGATATGCGTTTGTCCTATCTTCCCAAGCGTTTTCTTTCGGTCAGTTTTCTTCCATTAGCGCATATATTCGAAAAAGCATGGTCTATTTTCTGTTTACACAGAGCCTCCACCATTGCCATCAACGCCGATCCGAGGGAGATAACGACTACCATAAAAGTTGTTAAACCACAGGCCTTATGCAGTGTGCCCCGGTTTTGGGAAAAAGTGTATGCCGGTGTACAGGAAAAAATCGAATCTTCCGGATTCCTGCTGAAAAATATATTTCTGGATGCTATTTCAACCGGAAAAAAATACAATCTTGATTGTATTAATCAGGGGAAGAAACCTTCGCTTTTCCTCAAATTACGGTTCTATTTTTATGTCAAGACCGTTTATGCCTTGCTGAAAAAAACGGTAGGTATAGAAAACGGTTTGATTTTCCCTTGTGCCGGCGCAGTACTTTCGGAAGAAATAATCACTTTCCTGCGCTCGGTGGATATCCCTTTGGTTTATGGTTACGGCTTAACGGAAACAACAGCTACTGTCAGTTGCTATCCTAAACTGAAATTTGAGCAGGGAACGGTAGGACAGGTCATGCCGGGTGTTTCGGTACGGATAGGCGAAAATAATGAAATCCAAGTGAAAGGGATGAGCATTATGAAGGAATATTACAAAAAACCGGAGGCTACAGCAGAAGTATTTACGGAAGACGGCTGGTTCAGAACAGGGGATGCAGGCAGTCTGACAGAGAATATGGGAATTATCCTGACCGAAAGAATCAAGGATTTGTATAAAACTTCAAACGGTAAATATATTGCGCCGCAACAATTGGAAGCAAAATTAGTGAACGACAAATACATAGACGCAGCCATCATTATAGCGGACAAGAGAAAATACGTGAGCGCGCTGATAGTCCCGGAGTTCACCGAATTGTCGAAATACGCCGAAGAAAGAGGAATTTCGTTTGAAAAACCGGAAGATTTATGCAAAAGCCCGGATATTATCCGTTTGTATCAATCGCGTATCGAGCCTATACAAAAGGAGTTTGCCGGCTTTGAACAAATTAAACAGTTCACCTTGCTACCCGAACCGTTCAGTATCAATACCGGAGAATTGACAAATACGCTTAAAATGCGACGTCAGTTTATCACAGAAAAATTCAAAGCGGAAATAGATAAAATGTATGAGGAAACGGATCACTGAAAATGGAACTATTTCAAATCCCAAGCATAACAGCCGTAGCTATTTCCAATACCCTGCATAGCAATCCGGCATTTTTTAAAGTTTAAGGATGCATTCCTACGGAATGCAGGTTGTGATTTGGCAAATCATTTTCTACCGAGCGACACATTCCTAACGGAATGTAGTGAACTTGACTATTCAGGCGATATTGCCAACAAAGAGGTGATTGAGGAAATAAGAATAGAGATTAGAATTGATATGACAAGACAACAAGCAGAAATAATGCTTCAAAAAACTTTCGGATTACCAAAGTTCTATGATGAACAATGGCAAACTATTGAGAAAATTCTCAACGGCGAGAGGGTTTTGTTGATAGAAAAATGTTGCAATCTCTCCATCAAGATTCAAACATTAGGCGTGGTTGCATTTCTATCATTTTTACACGTTGTCGTGCCATTTCGCAGTATTCAGGACTTATATCAATTCCGATATATCGTCTGTTTAATTCGCAAGCTACTCTTGGTGTTGTTCCACTTCCGCTCATAGG